>JBOHCW010000044.1:0-9785 GCA_050725375.1 Actinocrinis sp.
ATCCCGGTCTCCTGGCCGATCAGCCCGACGATCCCGGCCACGCCCTGCTGCGCGCCGCCGCCGAGCAGCCGCCGGTGCCGGGCCAGCAGTTCGCCCGCGTCGCCCACCCGCTCGGCCGAGATCCGCCGGTTGATCCATTCGGCCAGGTCGGCGAACGCCACCCGCGCCGGGACGTGCAGCAGCGGCACACCGTGCCGCGCGCAGGAGCCGACCAGCTCGGCGGGCAGCGGCGCGTCGGTCGTGTCGCCCGCGGCCAGGCCCGCGCAGCCCGCGCCGGCGATCGCGCCGACGAACTCCTCGCAGTGCTGCGTCGCGGATTTGCGCTGGTCGCCCAGCCACACCAGCCCGGACACCACCAGCTCGCCGCCGCGCAGGTACCGGCTCGGATCCGGCAGGTCGGTCACCACCACCGAGCCGAGCTCCCGGTCGAGCGCGGGCGCACCGGTCACCGCCGTCAGTCCGAGCGGCGACGCGACCAGTTCGCGTAATCGCATCCGAGGTGCCCCGTCCGAGTCGTGGTGCCCTGTGGTTCCTATCCGTACGCGGTCACGTGCCGCTGCCTATACGCCGCTGCCTATACATGTGAGTGTCCGGGGGCGCTCACAAGCGCTGTATGGCGCCGTAACTGAACAGTAGTCCCGGGGCCGTCTCGTAGGAACCTCCAGGCGCCCGGCGCCCGGGCGGTGCGCGCTTCGTGCCATCGGCCCATGGATGGCGAGGTCACCGGGGGCTTGACTGGTCCGGAAGGGGTGGGGACGAACTGACGGAAGGGAGCGGCCGGTGGAGGTCTCGGCGGCGGGCGCGCCGGAGCTGACCCGTTCGGGTCTGGCCCGGTTCAACGCACTGTCGCGGGCCGAGGCCGCGCGCGCTCTCACCGCCTGCTGCGCGTCGCGCGACTGGGTCGCCGCGGTCGCCTCGTGGCGCCCGTTCGGCGAGTCGCGCGACCTGTACCTCTGCGCCGCCGAATCGCTCGCCCGGCTCGACTGGCCGAGCGTGTGCGAGGCGCTGTCCGCGCACCCCCGGATCGGCGAACGCGCCACCGGACCCGGACGCGAGGCCGCCTGGTCGCGCGCCGAACAGGCCCGGTCCGCCGACGCCGACGAACGCACCGCCGCCGAACTCGCGGCCGTGAACGCGGCGTACGAGGCCCGGTTCGGCCACGTATTCCTCATCCGCGCGGCAGGGCGCACCGCGGCCCAGATGCTGGCCGCCGCGCTCGACCGGCTCGACCACGACGAACCGACCGAACAGGCGGTGGTACGCGACGAACTGACCCAGATCGTGAGACTCAGGCTCGACAGGCTGTTGCTCGACCTCGCGGAGGGGACGCGGTCGCTATGAATCTGTCGACGCACGTACTCGACACCGTCCTAGGGCAGCCCGCGGCCGGAATTAGCGTCCGGCTCGAAGCGGCCTCGCCCGACGGCGGCTGGATGCCACTGGTCTCGACCCGTACCGACCGGGACGGCCGCGCGCGCGAGGACTTCACCGCGCCCGCAGGCCGCGCGCTGCACGCGGGCGACTACCGGCTCGTGTTCGACACCGCGGGCTACTTCGCGGACCAGGGCGTCAAGGACTTCTTCTATCCGGAGGTGGCGGTGGCCTTCACCGTCGCCGACCCCGACGCGCACCACCACGTGCCGCTGCTGCTGAGCCCGTACGGCTATTCGACGTACCGGGGAACCTGACCGTGTACGGCGAGGAGACCGCGGTGGCGAGGGAGACGCCGGAAGCTGCGATGCCGACGCCGTCGGACGGCGGCCCGGCGGCGGCGGCGCGCGGTGCCGTGCTCGAAGAGGGGTTCGCGCTCGATCCGGGCGCCGCAGTGCGGGCGGCGCCCGAACGCAAGCGCGAACGCGAGGTGGCGCGCGACGGCGTCGTCCTCGGCCCGACCCGTTACGGGAAGGCCGAGGTACGCGTCGTCCGCGTCACCAAGAACGGCGCGGAGCACGACCTCAAGGACCTCGACGTGAGCGTCGCGCTGTCCGGCGACCAGGCCGAGACCCACCTGACCGGCGACAACGCCAAGGTGCTGACCACCGACGCGCAGAAGAACGCGGTCTACGCGCTGGCCAAGCGGCACGGCGTCGCGTCGGCCGAGGACTTCGCCCTGCGGCTGGCCCGGCACTTCCTGACCACGTGCCCGTACATCTCGCACGCGCGCATCGCCGTGGACGAATACGCCTGGGACCGCATCCCCGGCGCGCAGAGCCGCCACTCGTTCGTGCGCGGCGGCCGGGAGACCAGGACCGCGCTGGTACACGCGGACGCCGACGGCTCGCGGTCCGTCGTCAGCGGTCTGCGGGACCTGGTCGCCTTCAACAGCGGCGGCTCCGAGTTCCGCGGCTTCTACAAGGACACGTATACAACGCTGGCCGAGACGGCGGACCGCGTACTCGCGACGGCCATCGAGGCCCGCTGGCTGCACCTCGACTCAGAGCCCGGACAGGACTGGGACAAGTCCTACGCGAAGGCGCGCGCCGCCCTGCTGACCGCCTTCGCCGACACGCACAGCCGGTCCCTGCAGCAGACCCTGTACGCGATGGGCAGCCGACTGGTCACCCACGACGCCACCGTCGCCGAGGTGCGGCTCGTGCTGCCCAACCGGCACCACTTCGCGGTCGACCTGGCGCCGTTCGGCCTGGAGAACGACAACGAGGTCTTCTACGCCGCCGACCGGCCGTACGGCCTGATCGAGGGGACGGTCGCGCGGGCGGGGACGGCGCCGGCGCCGCCGGGAGCCTGGGACTGACCGTGCCCGCCAGCCACCGCCACCGAGACGGAATCGAGGGACCGGCGCACCCCATGGACTTCTTCGCCCCCGCCACCTGGACCGAGGCCCTGGAAACCAAGGCCGCCCGGCCGGACGCCGTGCCGATCGCCGGCGGCACCGACGTGATGGTCGAGCTGAACTTCGACCTGCGCCGCCCCAGCGCCCTGATGGACCTGGGCCGCATCAGGGAGCTGCGGGAGTGGGACGTGGTCGGCGGCACCGTGCACCTGGGCGCCGCCGTGCCGTACGCGCGGATCATCGCCGATCTCGCGGACCGGCTGCCCGCGCTCGCCATGGCCGCGCGCACCGTCGGCAGCCCGCAGATCCGCAACCGGGCCACCGTCGGGGGCAACCTGGGCACCGCCTCGCCGGCCGGCGACGCGCATCCGGCGCTGCTGGCCACCGGCGCGGTGGTGCAGGCCGAGTCGTTCCACGGCGTGCGGCTGATCCCGGTCGACGGGTTCTTCACCGGGGTCAAACACTCCGCGCTGGCCGCGGACGAGCTGATCAGGGCGGTGCTGATCCCGACCGCGGCCGGGCCGCAGCAGTTCTCGAAGGTCGGCTCGCGCAACGCGATGGTGATCGCGGTCTGCTCCTTCGCGCTGGCCCTGGACCTGGAGCGGCGCACCGTCGGCACCGGCATCGGCTCGGCCGGCCCGACGCCGCTGGCCGCCCGCGCCGCCGAGCGGTTCCTGGCCGGGACGCTGGACTGGAGCACGCTGGCCGTGCCGGTCGGCGCGGCGCAGCGCTTCGGCGAACTGGTCGCCGACGCGGCCTGCCCGATCGACGACGTGCGCGGCACCGCCGAGTACCGCCGCCACGCCCTCGCCGTGCTGGCCACGCGCGCGCTGCGCTGGGTCCGCACCACCGGGGCGGCGTCCGGCCGGGGGAGAAAACCGGTCCCGGCATGATCACGCTGACCCTCACGGTGAACGGGCGCGTGCGCACCGCGCCGGCCGTCGCGGCCTCGGCCAGCCTGCTGACCGCGCTGCGCGACCACCTCGCGCTGCCCGGCTCGAAGAACGCCTGCGAGCAGGGCGAATGCGGCTCGTGCACGGTTTACCTGGACGGCGAGCCGGTCTGCTCGTGCCTGGTCGCGGCCGGTCAGGCGCAGGGCCGCGACGTGCGCACGATCGAGGGTCTGGCGGACGGCGACGGCGCGCTCGACGCGGTGCAGCGGGCGTTCATCGAGTGCGGCGCGGTGCAGTGCGGCTTCTGCACGCCGGGGCTGGTCGTGGCGGCGCACGACCTGGTCCACCGAACGCTCGGCAATCGGACGCATAGCGATCGAACGCCGGGTCAGGATGCGCCGACGCGGTCGCACGACCTGCTGGACGAGGCCGTCATCCGCGAGGCGCTGGCCGGGAACCTGTGCCGGTGCACGGGATACGAGAAGATCATCGAGGCCGTGCGGCGTGCCGCCGACGAGGTGCGAGGGCGGATGGTGCCGTGACGGAGCCGCAGCTGGATCAGACCACGTACATCGACGGCGAGGCGGGCCGGGCCGCGCTGGCCGGGCTCGGCCCGGCGGTGCCCGAGTACGGCGATCCGTGCCCGGACCTGCCGCCGTCGCTGGTCATCGAGAACTGCGCGATCGCGACCGTGGACGCGCGGGGCACCGAGTACCGGTCCGGGCACGTCGTGGTCAGGTGCGGCGTGATCACCGAGGTCGGGCCGGGACGCGCGCCGCGCATCCCGCACCAGGGCGACCCCGGCCGCGCGCCGCGGATCGTCGACGGCGCCGGCTGCCTGCTCACGCCCGGACTGGTCAACACGCACCACCATCTCTACCAGTGGATCTTCCGCGGCCTGTCGCAGGATTCGACGCTGTTCGGCTGGCTGGCCGACCTGTACCCGCTGTGGGCCCGGATCGACGAAGAGGCCGTATACGCCGCCGCCCGCGCCGGGCTCGGCTGGCTCGCGCTGTCCGGCTGCACGACCAGTTCGGACCACCACTACCTGTTCCCGCGCGGCGGCGGGGACCTGCTCGGCGCGACCATCATGGCCGCCCGGCTGATCGGCCTGCGCTTCGATCCGACCCGCGGCTCGATGGACCTGGGCGTCTCGGCCGGCGGGCTGCCGCCGGACGAGGTGGTCGAGGACGTGGAGGCCGTGCTGGCCGCGAGCCAGGACGCGATCGGGCGCTACCACGACCCGCGGCCCGGCTCGATGACCCGGATCGGCCTCGCGCCCTGCTCGCCGTTCTCGGTCAGCAGCGAGCTGATGGTGCGCACCGCCGAACTGGCCCGGGCCGGCGGCGTGCGGCTGCACACGCACCTGGCCGAGACCGCGGACGAAGAAGAGTACTGTCTCGCCCGGCACGGGCGCACGCCCGCCGAGTATGTCGAATCGCTCGGCTGGCTCGGCCCCGACGTGTGGCTGGCGCACTGCGTCCACCTGTCCGACGCGGCCGTCAAGCGGCTCGCGGCCACCGGCACCGGCACCGCGCACTGCCCGAGCTCGAACGCCCGGCTCGGCTCCGGCCACGCTCCCATCAGGGAGCTGATCGACGCGGGCGCGCCGGTCGGGCTCGGCGTGGACGGCCCGGCGTCGCAGGAGTCGGGGATGCTGGTCGAGGAGCTGCGCTCGGCGCTGTACCTGTCCCGCCTGCGCGCCGGCACCGCGCGGCCTGACCGGTCGCTGGACGCGCGCACCGCGCTGCGCCTGGGCACGATCGGCGGCGCGCGGCTGCTCGGCCGCGAGCAGGAGATCGGCTCGCTCGAAGTCGGCAAGTACGCCGACCTGGCCCTCTGGCGGCTCGACGGCCTCGGGCACGCCGACATCGCCGACCCGGTCGCGGCGCTCGTGCTCGGCCCGCCGGCGCCGCTGAAGCTGCTGACCGTGCACGGCCGCACCATCGTCGAGGACGGCGAACTGCTGACCGCGGACAGCGCGCAGCTGGCCCGCGAGGCGCTCGCCGCCCGGCTGCGGATGATGGAAGGGGGCTGACGATGGGCGAGGGGCCGCGCGAGGGCGGGAGCCGGCCGGGCCGCGTCGGTGACAGCCCGCTGCGACCGGACGCCGCCGCGAAGGTGCTCGGCACGTTCGGCTACGCGTCCGACCTGGCCGCCGAGTCGATGCTGTACGGCGCGACGCTGCGCAGCGCGCATCCCAGGGCCCTGATCACGCGCGTCGACACCGCGCCGGCCCTCGCGCTTCCGGGCGTGCGCGCCGTCCTCACCCACGCGGACGTGCCCGGCCGCAAGCACTACGGCCTGATCGTGCGCGACTGCCCGGTGCTCGCGATCGGCGAGGTGCGCTATCACGGCGAGCCGGTCGCGATCGTGGCCGCCGACGACCCGGACACCGCCCGTCGCGCGCTGGACGCGATCGCCGTCGAGTACGAAGTCCTCGAACCGGTCGCCGACCTGCGTAAAGCCCTCTTCGATCCGGACGGCCCGCGCGTGCACCCCGAGCATCCCGGCGGCAACGTCGTACGTCACCAGCCGGTGCGGCGCGGCGATCCGCACGACCCGGCCGTGCGCGCGCTCGCGGACGTCGAAGTCACCCGCGAGTACACCGTCGGCATGCAGGACCAGGCGTTCCTGGGACCGGAAGCCGGGCTCGCGATCCCGGCCGCGGACGGAGGCGTCGACCTGCACGTCGCGACCCAGTGGCTGCACGCGGACCTCGAACAGGTCGCGCCCTGCCTCGGCCTGCCACGGGACAGGGTGCGGATGACGCTGGCCGGCGTCGGCGGCGCGTTCGGCGGCCGCGAGGACCTGTCCGTGCAGATCCACGCCGCCATGCTCGCGCTGCGCACCGGCCGGCCGGTCAAGATGTCCTACGACCGGAGGGAATCCTTCTTCGGGCACGTACATCGGCATCCCGCGATCATGCGGTACACGCACGGCGCGCGCCGCGACGGCACGCTGGTCTACGTCGTGGCCGAGATCCTGCTGGACGGCGGCGCCTACGCGTCGACGACCGAGGCCGTGGTCGGCAACGCCGCGTCGCTCGGCGTCGGACCGTACGAGGTCGAACACCTCGCGATCGACGCGTACGGCGCGTACACGAACAACCCGCCGTGCGGCGCGATGCGCGGATTCGGCGCGGTGCAGGCGTGCTTCGCCTACGAGTCGCAGATGGACGCGCTCGCCGACGCGCTCGGCATGCATCCGCTGGAGCTGCGCGCGCGCAACGCGGTGAAACAGGGCTCGACGATCGCGACCGGCCAGGTCCTCGACTCGCCCGCGCCGCTGGCCGAGATGCTCGACGACCTGCGCGCGACGCCTATGCCGCCCGAGCGCGCGGACGTTGACCTGCTGCCCGGCGGCTACGGCAACACGACGCACGGCGAGGGCGTGCGTCGCGGCGTCGGCTACGGCGTCGGGATCAAGAACATCTGCTACTCAGAGGGCTTCGACGACTTCTCCACCGCGCGGGTGCGCCTGGCGATCGAGCACGGCGAGCCGGTCGCGCTCGTGCACACCGCCGCCGCCGAGGTCGGCCAGGGCCTGGTCACCGTGCAGGGGCAGATCGCGCGCACCGAGCTCGGCGTCGAGCGGGTTACGGTTCAGGGCGCTGACACGCGGGTCGGCTCGTCGGGGTCCTCGTCCGCGTCGCGGCAGTCGTACATGACCGGCGGCGCGGTCAAGGCGGCCTGCGAGGCGGTGCGCGAATCGGTGTTCGACCTGGCCCGCGAGCACGGCGTCGCGGTCCCGGCGGGCGCGCGGCTGGTGGACGGCAAGCTCGTCTCGGCGTTCGGCGAACCGCTCGCGGACCTGGCCGCGGTCCTCGGCGGGGACGGCGCGGTCGAGCGCACCCGCGAGTACCGGCACCGGCCGACCGGCCCGCTCGACCGGCTCACCGGGCAGGGCGGCTCGCACGTCCAGTTCGCCCTCGCCGTGCACCGCGCGGTGGTCGACGTGGACGTCGAGCTCGGGTTGATCAGGGTCGTGCGGCTGGACGTCGTGCAGGACGTCGGCCGGATACTGAACCGGTTGGCGCTGGAGGGGCAGATCCAGGGCGGCACCGCGCAGGGCCTGGGCCTGGCCGTGCTGGAGGAGATCGTCACGGCCGGCGGCCGGGTGCGCAATCCCTCGGTCACCGACTACCTGATCCCGACGATCCTGGACATGCCGCCGCTCGGGATGCGCATCCTTGAGCACCCCGACCCGGCCGCGCCGTACGGCCTGCGCGGCGCCGGCGAGCCGCCGACGCTCTCCTCGACGCCGGCGATCGTCGCGGCCGTGCGCGACGCGACCGGACTGGCGCTCACCCGCGTGCCGATCCGTCCGGAGCACATCGCGCTGTTCGCGCCGTCGCGGGTCGGTGCGGTCCACGACGGCGCCGAACGGGCGCGGGGCGGTGCGGGATGAACGACACGGTGCAGGATGAGTGACGTCCTCGACACGCTGCGCCGCTGGGTTTCCCGCGGCGAGCCGTTCGCGCTGGCTACGATCGTGTCCGCGCAGGGCAGCACGCCGCGCGGGATCGGCGCGGTGCTCGGCGTGGACGCGGACGGGCACGTCGCGGGCAGCGTGTCGGGCGGCTGTGTCGACGCCGAGGTGTACGAGCTGTGCCGGCAGGTCCTGCGCACCGGCTGTCCGACCCGGCGGCGCTTCGCCTCGGACTCGGACGAGCCGTTCGCGCCGTCGCTGGCCTGCGGCGGGGTGATCGAGGTGGCGATCAGGAGAGTCGATCCGATGACGGAGGCCGACGTGGTGGACGGGCTCGACGCCGGCGCCGACCGGCGTCCCAGGATGCTGATCTTCGGCGCGGTGCAGTTCGCCGACACGCTGGCGACGGTCGGCCGGTTCCTCGGCTACCGGGTCACGGTGTGCGACGCGCGGGCGGTGTTCGCCACGCGCGAGCGGGTCCCGGACGCCGACGAGGTCGTCGTCGCCTGGCCGCACGAGTACCTGGCCGCGACGGCCGTGCACGAGCGCGACGCCGTCTGCGTCCTGACACACGACGAGAAGTTCGACGTCCCGGTGCTGATCGAGGCCTTGCGCTCGCCGGCCGGGTTCGTGGGCGCGATCGGTTCGCGGCGCACCTGCGCCAAGCGCGTGGAACGGCTGCGCGACGCGGGGATCGACGACGCGCGGCTCGCGCGGCTGCGCTCGCCGATCGGCCTGGACCTGGGCGGCCCGAGCCCGCAGGAGGTCGCGGTGTCGATCGGCGCCGAGATCGTCGCGGCGCGCTACGGCGGCACCGGGCTGCCGCTGCGTGAGACCTCCGGCCCGATGCACAAGGACGGCGACAGCGGCGTCCCGGGACGTGACGCGCGGCGCAGGGCGCAGGCCGCCGCGACCGAGCCGACGGCCGGCGCGTCATGACCCTGATGTTCCTGAACGGGGGCGCGATGCGCGGGGGTCCGCTGCACGGCCTGCTGCGCGGCGCGCCGTTCGTCGGCGCCGCGCGGACGGCGCCGCGTTACCGGTTCTACTCGGTGGGGGACCGGTTTCCGGCGCTCGAAGAGGTCGCGGACCCGCCGGAGGCGGACGAGCCGGGCGCGGCCCGCGGAGTCTCGGTCGCGGGGGAGCTGTACGACGTTCCGTGGGAGGTTCTGCGCGAATCGCTGTTGCCGGCGGAACCGGATGAGCTAGAACTAGGTGTGATCGAACTCGAAGACGGCGGCGGAACGCTCGCGATGGTGCGGCGCAGGTCGTATCTGGAGGCCGAAGGGGAGTACGGCGACATCTCCCGGTACGCCGATTGGCGAGCCTACTCGGCCGACAGGGGCGCCACGGCCGCGCTCGGATCCGTGGACGCGCCGCGGCGCGGAACGGACGGGGGCGCGCGATGAGCGTCCAGTACGACATCGTGCTGCGGTCGCAGCGGGTCTTCCTGCCGGGCGGCGAGCGGCCGGCGGCGGTGTGCGCGTCGGGCGGGCACGTCGCGGCGATCCTGCCGTTCGACGCGGCGGTCTCGGCGTATCGCGACATCCAGTACGGCCATCTCGCGCTGCTGCCCGGCCTCGTGGACACGCACGTGCACATCAACGAGCCCGGCCGCGAGGAGTGGGAGGGCTTCACCTCCGCGACCCGCGCCGCCGCGCGCGGGGGGA
>JBOHCW010000045.1:0-5971 GCA_050725375.1 Actinocrinis sp.
GGCTCAGGGACAGCCCGACCGGGCCGACGCGGGTGATGCCGCTGTAGTGCTCGGTGTCGCCGGCCTCGTGCTGCGCGGTACACCACGGCGGGCACGGGCTGGACGCGGCGTGCTGCGCCTGGTGCCCGGCCTCGGGCTCGGCGGTGTCGCGGATGCCGGCGGCGATGCGCGGGAAGTCCCGGACGCCGTCGAGGTACCCGCGCAGGTAGTTCTCGTTCGCGGCGTCGATCTGCCCGCCGGTCATCTCCGGCTCGGGGCTGACGCCGTCGGGGGCGTGCGTGGACTGGCCGGATGCGGCCGGGGCGGAAATACCGCTATTCTTGCTGGTCAAGGCGCTGACCTTCCTCGTAAAGGTTGGTGTCCTAGGCCCTCGCACTGGCTGGAACCGGTGCGGGGGCCGCTGCTTTCAGCGGTTCCCTAGTACAGTCTCAGGTGATCACTTGACCTCGCGATCGCCTTTGCGATCCTGCGCGCGACGGGGGCGATCCGCCACGCGGCGCTGCACGACGCGGTCTTCCTGGCCGAGCTGGGCCTCGACGGCCGTGTCCGCCCGATCCGCGGCGTGCTGCCGTGCGTCGTCGCCGCGGCGCGCGTCGGGCTCGGCCCGGTCTTCGTGGCCGAGGCGAACGCGGCGGAGGCCTCGCAGGTGGCCGGTGTCGAGGTCACCGGCCTGCGTTCGCTGAGGCAGCTGGTGGCGCTGGCCAACGGCGAGCCGATCCCGCCCGACCCGCCGGCTCCGGCCAGCCAGGTCGACCAGGTCCACGCCCCGGCCGACGGCCCGCCGCCCGACCCGTCCGGCTTCGAGCCCGACCTGTCCGAGGTGGTCGGCCAGTACGAGGCCCGCAAGGCGCTCGAACTGAGCGCGGCCGGCGGCCACCACCTGTTCCTGTGCGGCACCCCCGGCGCGGGCAAGACCATGCTGGCCAAACGCCTGCCCGGCATCCTGCCGCCGCTCGACGCGCAGGCCGCGCTCGAAGTGAGCGCCATCCACTCGCTGACCGGCACGCTGCCGCCCGAGAGCCCGCTGATCACCAAGCCCCCGTTCTGCTCGATCCACCACTCCGCCACCGCCGCCTCGATGGTCGGCGGGGGCTCCGGCCAGATCCGCCCCGGCGCCGTGAGCAGAGCCCACCGCGGGGTGCTCTTCCTGGACGAGATGCCCGAATTCACCCGCACCGCCCTCGACTCGCTCAGGGAGCCGATCGAGTCGGGCGAGGTGGCCATCGCCAGAGCCGGCGGTATCGCCCACTTCCCCGCCCGGTTCCTCCTGGTGGCGGCCGCGAACCCGTGTCCCTGTGGCAGGTCCGGCAGCAAACACGCCTCCTGCGTCTGCACCGCGAGACAGCGAACCGCCTACCTGGCCAGAATCTCCGGCCCCCTGCTCGACCGCATCGACCTGCGCGTCGACGTCACCCCGGTCGGCCCCGGCGAACTGCTGGGAGCCGCGAGCGGCGGCCTGGGCGGGGAGCCCACCGCCACCGTCTGCGAGCGCGTAGCCGAAGCACGCGACCGCGCCGTGCGAAGGCTGGACGGCACCCCCTGGCGGTGCAACGCCCACGTCCCCGGCCAAGTCCTGCGCACCCGCTGGCCGCTGAACACCGAGGCCCTGGCCAGCGCCGAACGGGCCCTGAACGCGGGCACCCTCACCGCCAGAGGCCTGGACCGGGTGATCCGAGTCGCCTGGACGGTCGCGGACCTGGCCGGCGCCGACCGCCCCGACAAGGCGGCGGTGGACATGGCCCTCGGATTCCGCCTCGGCTCGATCATGCCGACCGGCGCCTGAGGCGGTCGAGACGGACATGGAGATGCAGACACCTGCCGCCTCAACCGCAGCCCTCTCGCGTCCGGCCGCGACGACGGCCACGGTCACGTCGGACGAATCGTGGCCCGCTCGGGACGGCGGCCGCGACAGATCGGAGAGTGCCGATCGGCTGGCGCGCCTCGCGCTGAACCATGCCGTCGAACCGGCCGACCCGCACCTCGGCCGGCTGATCGCCATGCACTCGCCGCAGGTCGTTCTCGCCGCCATCCGCACCGGCGAGCTCGCCGGCCTCGATCCCGACCCCGCACGTCGCGACCACCTCGCGGATCGGTGCACCGGCCTGCGCTTGCGGCTTGAGCCCGGTCACGTCGAATCGGGGATCGCGGCGGCCGAGGCGGTCGGCGCGGTCTTCCTCACACCGCAGGACTCTGAGTGGCCGGTACGGCTCGACGACTTGGGCGAGCAATGCCCGATCGGCATTTGGATCAAGGGCTCACATGCCCTCGCTCTTGGCGACTCGCTCGACGACGCGCTTGACGACCCTCCGGGCGCAGGCGCCGGTCAGTCCCCGTGGTCAGGCCCGATAGGCGGCGTGGGCAGTGGCTTGGGAGTGCTGTCCGTAGTCGGGGCGCGCGCGTGTACCGGGTACGGCGCCCACGTGGCCGGGGCGATCGCGTCCGATCTCACGTCGGCCGGGGCGGCCATCGTGTCCGGGGCGGCGCTCGGGATCGATGCCGCGGCTCATCGGGGGAGTATCGCGGTGGGCGGTCCGACTCTCGCGGTGCTGGCGTGCGGTATCGACCGCGTCTATCCGCGTTCTCACGAGACGCTGCTGCACGCCGTCGCCGAGCATGGGGCCGTCATCTCGGAGCTGCCGCCGGGCGCCTCGCCGACTCGCTTCCGGTTCCTGCATCGCAATCGGATCATCGCGGCGCTCGGCTCGGGCACGTTGGTGGTCGAGGCGGGCTGGCGCAGCGGGTCACTCGTGACCGCTCGGCTCGCGGCGGAGCTCGGGCGGGTCGTGATGGCCGTGCCCGGGCCCGTGACGTCGGACCAATCGGCCGGGACGCACGCGCTGATCCGGGACGGCGCGACCCTGGTCACGGACGCCGGGCAGATCCGCGAGGCGTGCAATCCGCTGACCCTCGCGGCCGCGCCGCCGGTTCGGGCAGCGGCGCGACCCGCCCGGACGCGCGCGACTTCCGTGAAGCCTTCGACGAGTGCCGGCTCGCGGGATCTGACGGGGCGTCGGCCACCGCCCGCGGCGGAGCCCGGCGATCCGATCGAGGAGTTGGTCGCCGAGGCGCTCCTCTCGCTCGGCGAGTCGGAGGGCGCAGACGTGCTGGCCATCGCGCGTGTCACCGGGATCGGACCGGACGCGGTGTTCGCGGCGTTGGGGCGGTTGGCGGCCATCGGGCGTGCGGTGCGGTCAGGGGGTGGATGGACACTGCCCTGACGGCGCGCGCCCGCTTTCGGCGCCCTCGCCGCGGCCCTCACCTGATCGGGCGGGCTCGAATGCCGTTACCGTGGAGATCGATGTGGTTACGCTACGCTCGGCTTGCGGTTGGGGCTGTGCCGCAGTGGACCTGAGCGGCCCTGCCGTGCGCAACGCGGGGCCGGCGGCTTGAGAAGGATCGCGTGGTTGAGTGGATCGATGCCCAGGAACAGCCAAGTCCGTGACGTTTTCGCCGAGCCCGCCGCCGCCGAGCGGCCGGCCGCGGCGCTGGACGCGCTGTGGGCCGAGTTCAAGGCCACCGGCGACCAGCGGCTGCGCGAGCGGCTGATCCTGCACTACTCGCCGCTGGTCAAGTACGTGGCCGGGCGCGTGTCGGTCGGACTGTCCGGGACCGTGGAGCAGGCCGACTTCGTCTCCTACGGAATCTTCGGGCTGATCGACGCGATCGAGCGGTTCGAGCCGGACCGGTCGATCAAGTTCGAGACCTACGCGATCAACCGGATCCGGGGCGCGATCATCGACGAGCTGCGCGCGCTGGACTGGATCCCGCGCTCGCTGCGGCAGAAGGCGCGCGAGATCGAGCAGGCCTCGGTACGGCTCGAACACAAGCTCGGGCGCACCCCGACCGAGCGGCAGATCGCCGACGAGATGGGCATCACGCTGACCGATCTGCACCACATCTTCTCCCGGCTCTCCCTCGTCAACGTCCTGGCACTGGACGAGGTGCTCACGCTGTCCACCGGCGACGGCGACCGGCTCAGCCTGGTCGAGACGCTGGAGGACCTCAGCGCCGACGATCCGGTCGAGACCTATGAGAACCGGGAGACCCGGCACCTGCTGGCCAGGGCCGTCAATACCCTGCCGGACCGGGAGAAGACCGTGGTGACCCTCTACTACTTCGAGGGGATGACGCTGGCCGAGATCGGACAGGTCCTCGGGGTGACCGAGAGCCGGGTCTGCCAGATCCACGCCAAGGCCGTGCTCACCCTGCGCACCAGGCTCGCCGAACTGCGCTGAGCGCCCCGGCCGCCGCGCCCGGGCGGCCTTCGAACGTCCGACCATTGACCAACCGTGCACAACAGCCTCCGGCGGCCGACCGGCTCGACTAGTCTGGTGCCGTGCCCAGGATCAAGGCTCCGACCGTCGCCGAGCATCGCATGATGCAGCGCACGGCACTCCTGGACGCGGCCCGGGACCTGCTCGCCGACGGCGGAATGGCCGCGCTCACCTTCGCCGCCCTGGCCGAACGGGCCGGGCTGGCCCGCTCCTCCGTCTACGAGTACTTCAAATCCCGCGCCGACGTCGTCGAGGCGCTGGCCGTCGAGGACTTCCCCGCGGCGGTCGCCGACATCAGGGGCGTCATGCTCGCGCAGCCGACCCCCGAGCGGCAGATCGCCGCCTACGTGCGCCGCCAGCTCGAACTGGTCGCGCAGCCCGGCCACCGCGGTCTGCTCGCGCTGTCCGTGCTCGAACTCGACGGGCAGGCCCGCGATCGGATAAGGGCCGCGCACGGCATGCTCGTCGATCTCGTGGTCGGCGCGCTGCGCCGGCTCGGCCACCCGGACCCGCGCGCCACGGCCGCGGTCCTGCAGGGCGCGGTCGACGGCGCGGCCAAGCGGATCGACGGCGGCGCGGATCCGGCGGCGCTCATCGAGAGCGCGCTGACCCTCGTGCTGTTCGGCGTGCGGGGACAGCGGCGCGGCCGGTAGCCGCCGACAACCCCGATCAACCGCGACGGGCCCGCGGCGCGGCGAAACGCCTGGATCGGCCCGCACCGACCCGGTTCGGCTCGGTTGTCGGGGAGTTATCCACAGATCGGTGGATTTGCCGGAAACCCTTGACAAATCCGGGCGACGCTTGATCCATGAAGATCCTTGCGAAGCTCCCGAACCTGCTCAGCGGAAGGTTCGGCACGGCGACCGTCGTCATCAGCGCCGCCGTCGTCCTCGTATACACGGCGTACCTCTACACGATGTCCGCCGTCGTCGACCTCTCGTCCGCCATCGGCACCGCCGTCGCGCACAGCGTCGGCGCGGGCACGGCCTGGAGCTGGCCGGTCGCGGGGAGCGCCGGCTCGCCGCCGGTCATCGTCCGGCCCTTCCAGCCCCCGGCGAAACGCTGGCAGGCCGGGCACCGCGGCGTCGATCTCGCCGCGGCCGGCGGTTCCGACGTACTGGCGGCGGGACCGGGGACGGTGGCCTTCGCCGGGACGCTGTTCGGACAGGGCGTGGTGACGGTCTCGCACGGGGCGGTGCGCACCAGCTACGAACCGGTGAAGGCCACGGTGCACGTCGGCGACGTGGTCGCGGCCGGGCAGAAGATCGGTGAACTGGAGTCCGGCACCGGGCATTGCCGCGGCTCGCCGTGCCTACACTGGGGCCTGCTGTCGGGTCACGGGCACGGCGTGCGGTACTACGACCCGCTGTTGTTGCTGGGGCTGGTACGTCTGCGTCTTGAGCCGGTCGACTGAGCGAAATGGCACCGTGATTCGGTTGTGAGAGGCGGGCGCGCCCGGAGCGGGTAAACTTACCCCGCGGTCCAGTGCGCTGGACCGACTTCGCGTGCCCGGAGACGGGCCGCCCGGCACTGCTCGCCCCCGGTCCGCCCAGCGCGGGCCGAGCGCGAACGCCGGTCGGTCCCGAGCGGCCGCCACCCGGTCCGTCCCCGCCCGCCTCACGGCGCGGCTCGGCGGCTCGGCGGCCAGTCCGGGCACCAGGAGCGCGGCCGCCCCGGCCGCGCGCTCGAACCGGACG
>JBOHCW010000046.1:0-9844 GCA_050725375.1 Actinocrinis sp.
GCCCGCATCAGCTCGGCCGGCGTCACCCGCAGCACCGAATCGTCCAGGCCGAGCACCGCGCGCACCTGCGGCGTGAGCGGGATCGACTTGGCCGAGCGCGGGAAGACGCCGCCGCCCGCCGTGCTCAGCCGCTTGTCGTAGTCGTTCCAGGACGAGCGCGGCAGGTCGAACAGCCGGCGCCGCTCGGCGTAGGACACGGCCGGGTCCGGGTTCGGGTCGACGAAGATGTGCCGGTGGTCGAACGCGGCGACCAGCCGGATGTGCTCGGACAGCAGCATGCCGTTGCCGAACACGTCGCCGGACATGTCGCCGATGCCGGTCGCGGTGAAGTCGTGCGACTGGCTGTCCACGCCCAGCTCGCGGAAGTGCCGCTTGACCGACTCCCAGGCGCCGCGCGCGGTGATGCCCATCGCCTTGTGGTCGTAGCCGACCGAGCCGCCCGAGGCGAACGCGTCGCCGAGCCAGAAGCCGCGCGCGCCCTCGCCCCACACGTCGCACTCCAGCGCGACGCCGTTGGCGATGTCCGAGAACGTCGCGGTGCCCTTATCCGCGGCGACGACCAGATACGTGTCGTCGCCGTCGAAACGCACCACGTCCTTCGGCGGCACGGCCTTGCCGTCGACCAGGTTGTCGGTGATGTCCAGCAGACCGTTGATGAAGGTCTTGTAGCAGGCCACGCCCTCGGCCGTGAAGGCGTCGCGGTCGGACGCGTCGACCGGCGTCTTGACCACGAAGCCGCCCTTGGCGCCGACCGGCACGATCACCGCGTTCTTGACCATCTGCGCCTTGACCAGGCCCAGGATCTCGGTGCGGAAGTCCTCGCGTCGGTCGGACCAGCGCAGCCCGCCGCGGGCCACCGCGCCGAAGCGCAGGTGCACGCCCTCGACCCGGGCCGAGTAGACCCAGATCTCGTACTTGGGCCGCGGGGCCGGCAGGTCGGGCACCACCGCGGCGTTGAGCTTGAAGGACACGTACGGCTTCCAGGCGCCGTCGGCGGCCCTCTGGTAGAAGTTCGTGCGCAGCGTGGCCTCGATGACCGCGCGCAGCGAGCGCAGGATGCGGTCCTCGTCGAGCGAGGCGACCGCGTCCAGCGCGCCCTCGGCCTCCTCGACCAGACCGTCGATCAGCTCGCGGCCGGCCGCGGCGTGCGACGGGTCGAAGGAGGCCTCGAACAGCTTGACCAGCAGCCGGGCCAGCGCGATGTTGCGGCACAGAACCTGCTCGATGTACTCCTGGCTGAACGGCGTGCCGCCCTGGCGCAGGTACTTCGCGTAGGCGCGCAGCACGGTGACCTGACGCCAGGTCAGCCCGGCCCGCACCACCAGCGCGTTGAACCCGTCGTTCTCGACCACGCCGGACCACGCGGCGGCGAACGCGGCGGTGAACCGCTCGCGCGCGGGCTCGTCCCGCAGCGACTCGGGGTCGGCCACGCGCAGCCCGAAGTCATAGATCCACGCGGCCTCGGCGCACTCGCGCTGCAGCTCGTAAGGGTGCTCGTCGAGCACCTCGACCCCGAAGCGCTGCAGGATCGGCAGCACCTCGGCCAGCGAGATCGCCTTGCCGACCCGGAAGATCTTCAGGCTGTAGCGGTCCGCGTCGGCGCCGGGGCGGCGGTAGACCGCGAGCGAGGAGTCGGTGGTGTCGTCGGCGTGGATGGCCTCGATCCGGGTGACGTCCTTGACCGCGTTCTCGGGCGGGAAGTCGGCCTTGTAGCCCTCGGGGAAGGCCCCGGCGTAGTCGCGCAGCAGCTCGGCGGCGCGCTCTGGACCGACGCTGTCGGTCAGCTGCTGGGCGAACGCGTCCTCCCAGGTGCGGATCGCGGCGGCCAGCAGGCGCTCGATCCGCTCGCCGTCCACGTCGGCCAGCCGCTTGCCCGGCGCGACCCGGACCACGAAGTGCAGACGGGTCAGCACCGACTCGGTCGAGCGGACCGTGTAGTCGAGCACTGCGCCGTCGAGTTCCTTGAGCAGGATCTCCTGCAGCTTCAGGCGCGCGTCGGTCGTGTACCGGTCACGCGGCAGGTATACGAGCGCGGAGAAGTAGCGGCCGTACGCGTCCTTACGCAGGAACAGCCGCAGCCGGCGCCGCTCCTGAAGGTGCAGCACCGATCCGGTGATCACGGCGAGTTCGTCGACCGGGATCTGGAAAAGGTCGTCGCGCGGGTACGACTCGAGGATCTGCAGCAGGTCCTTGCCGGAGTGCGAGGTCTGCCCGAAGCCGTGGGCGTCGAGGACCTGGCGCACCTTCTGCCGGATGACCGGCACGCGCTGCACCGACTCGGAGTACGCGGCGGCCGAGAACAGGCCGAGGAAGCGCCGCTCGCCGACCACCCTGCCCTCGGCGTCGAAGCGCTTGACTCCGATGTAGTCCAGGTAGCCGGGGCGGTGCACGGTCGCGCGCGAGTTGGCCTTGGTCAGCACCAGCAGGTGCGGCTCGCGCGCCTTGGCGCGCACCTCGGGCGGCAGCTTGGCGAACGAGCCGGAGGCGCCGTGCGGCTGGTCGGAGCGCAGGATGCCCAGGCCGGTGCCGGTGATCGGGCGCAGCACGTCGTCGCCGTCGGACTGCGCCAACGTGTACTCGCGATAGCCGAGGAAGGTGAAGTGTGCGTCGGCCAGCCAGCGCAGCAGTTCCTGGCCGGTCGTCACCTCCTCGTAGGAGACCCCGCCGCGCTGTGCGGCCTCGCCCTGTTCGGCCTCCAGGCCCTCGGCGACGGACAGCGCCACGGCGCGCATCTTGGGCCAGTCCTCGACGGCCTCGCGCACGTCGCTGAGCACCCGGCGCAGCGCCTTCTCGATCGCGGCCAGCCGCTCGGGGTCGTCGGCCTGCCGGTCGATCTCGATGTGCATCCAGGACTCGGACAGCGAACCGGGCGCGCCCGGCTGTCCCGGGTCGTGGTCGCCGATCGTGAGCAGCCGGCCCACCAGGTCGCGCTCGACCGCGAAGACCGGGTGGAGGAGTACGTGGATACCGTGCCCGAGCCGGGTCAGCTCGGCGGTGACCGAGTCCACCAGGAACGGCATGTCGTCCATGGCGATCTCGACCAGCGTGTTCGTGGTCTCGCCGGTGGTCCAGCCGGTCTTCTCCCGCGTGGGGGTCCACACCCTGATCTTCGCGGTGCCCTGCGGCCGGGTGCCGGCCAGCTCCCGCGAGGACCGTACGGCGCCGAGCACGTCGGCGGGGGTCCGGTCGGCCAGGTCGTCGAAGGGGACGTGCCAGTAGTAGTGGTCCAGGAACGATCGGTCTAAGGGCGTGTCGCCGCCGTCCGGCCCCGCCCCCTCGCCGCCCGCGGCGGAGTCGCGCGCGAGTTCCGCGGCCTCCGTCAGCAGTCCGGCTTTAGCCTCGTCCAGTTGCGTCACCATGTGCGCTCGCTCCTACGGCCGCGCGCCCTTGCGCGGCTCAATGCGTGACGGACCGGTCCGCCGCGCCCTGAGAGAACGCTGATCGCCACCCAGACCACACAGCTGCGCCACGGCCGAATCCCGGTTACAAGCTTCAGGTTACTGGGTAGTTCGTAGGGCCGGTTGTGCGTCGGCCGATCATGTTGTTACGTCTGGGTTGTCAGTTCCGACAACCTGAGATCGGCTCGGGGCGGCGCGCGCAGGGCGTGCGGACCGCGCGTGGCAGGCGTCGCGGCGGGGTCTCGGAGGTTTCGCCGCGGGACCGCGCAGCGCTCGCGGCTAGAGCACGGGCACCGCGTGCGGCGGCCGGACGGTGTCCGATCCGGGCACCGGACGGGACGCGTCGGCGCCGAGCGCGACGATCCGGTTCGCCGAGTCCACGTGCACTATTCGAGGCTTGAGCGTGCGGGCCTCGCGGTCGTCGACCGACTGGTAACTGATCAAGATGACCAGGTCGCCCGGGTGCACCAGATGCGCCGCGGCCCCGTTGATGCCGATCACCCCGGAGCCGCGCCCGCCCTCGATCACGTAGGTCTCCAGCCGCGCGCCGTTGGTGACGTCGACGATCGCGACCAGCTCGCCGGGAAGCAGGTCGGCGGCGTCCATCAGGTCGCCGTCCACTGTGACCGATCCCACATAATGCAGGTCGGCCTGGGTCACGGTGGCGCGGTGGATCTTGGACTTGAGCATCGTGCGGTACATAGGAGGGCACTCCTTCTCGTTCCAGTCCCGTGCGGGTACCGGACGCAGAGTCGTACGGAATTGTTTCGCGCCGCTGAAGCCGTCCGCCCTAAAGGAACCGACGGTGTGTCAGATAACGGCGATCACCGACCACCGGAGGTACGCGTTCACCGATCATCAGAGCCGATCATCCAGCAAGTGGGACAGCTCCTGCGTGGCGAACCAGAGTAGGTCGTAGTCCTCGGCGCCGTCCACGGTGAACCGCGCGTCGTCGTCGCCGGCGTCGGCCGCGGCCACGACCAGCGCTGCCTCGCCGACGGCCGGCTCGGCGCCGGTGTCGTCGACGTGGAACGAGGCGACGTCCCGCAGCGCGACCACGCCGTCGACGCGCACCTGGCCGGGGTCGAGGCCGCGGTCGCGGGAGACCGGCGTGCCGACCAGGGTGACCACCGCGTCGAACAGCTCGGCCGCGACCACCACCCGGCGGCGCGGGGCGAGCCGGTCCGCGGCCAGCAGCCGCAGCGCGCCGCGGGCCGCCTCGTTCATCGCGGCGAATTCGAGCTCTTCCTCGTCGCCCTCGACGTACCACTCGCGCAGCGCCGGCGTCACGGCGTACGCGGTGATCGGCCCGGGTCCGAGCTCGCCGCGCTTGGCCAGCTCGGACAGGATCGGCAGCGTCGCCGGGATGTACACACGCATGGGTTCCCTCGCAGATCCACACCGGGCCGCCCGCCGGACTCTGCCGCCGGATGCTAAGGCAGTACTTCCCGCTTCAGTGCGCCTACGCTACTGCGCGCGCGGGGTTCAGGAACTCGGCCACCGTACGCCGGGCGGTGATCAGCACGTCTGCCCGCCGCGTCGGGTCCATCAGGTTCACGCCGAGCACTTCCAGGTCGTCGGCGCCGGGGCACAGCACGATCACACGCGTGCCGTTCTGCCTTACCTGCTTGGCCTCATGCAGCATCTGACGGGTCACCCGGTGCCGGTAAGCGCGCTCCAACCGTCCTAAGGCGCTGCGCGGCCGGTCGTACTCGCGCGCACAGCTCGGCGCGAGCACGTACAGCACGTCCAGCGGCTCGCCGCCGGGCAGGCCGTCCGCGACGACCAGGTCGATGCTGTTCGCGGAGAAGGCGCCGCCGTCCACGAACCGGCGCTCGCCGAGCATCACCGGCGCGAACCAGCCGGGGATCGAGCAGGAGGCGACGACGGCGTCGGCCATCCCGATCTCGGGGGCCCCCGGGGCGCCGAACGCGACCCGGTCGCCGGTGTCGTAGTCCATCGCCACGATGCGCACGCCGGGGTGCGGCGACCACGCTCCGGCCGGGGTGATGTCCTCGACCATGCGGCGCACGTCGTCGAGCGAGCCGCGGCCGGGCGGCAGGAAGGCGGAGAAGACGGCCGTGTTCGGATAGCGGCGCGGATGGCGCACGGCGCTCGCGATCAGCTTCGGCGAGCCGATACCGGCCTGCGGTCGCAGCGGAAGTGCTCCGCCGCCGGCGTGGTCGTAGTCGAATACCTGGCCGGCCAGCGGTCCGTCCAGCACGTCGCCGGACTCCTGATGCAGCCACAGATCCTGCGGACTGGCGCCCGCGCCGACCAGCGCGGCCAGGATCGCGCCGGCCGAGGTGCCCAGGATCAGGTCGGCCGAGCGGGCGTCGAAGCCCAGCTCGTCGTACAGCGCGTTCATCGCGCCGATCATCCACGTGGCGCCGAGCGTGCCGCCGCCGCCCAGCACGAGCCCGGTCCGCTGCCCTTCGCTCACCCTGCTCTCACCGTCCCCATGGAGCACCCGCTGTCCGTCCGATACCCGCGCGGCCGTCACGGCCACCGCGGACAGGCCGGCGCTCCCGGGTCTCACCCGGCGCGCAGGTCCACTTCGAACAGCGCCTCCAGTTCGATAATTGTTTCCTCGTAAGACCGATGATGCACCCCGGCGATTCCCAATGCCGCGGCGGCGCGGACGTTCGCCGGCAGGTCGTCGACGAACACGGACTCGCGCGGCGCGCAGCCGAGCAGATCGAGGGTGTGCAGATAGATCTCCGGCTCGGGCTTTCGCATGCCGACCTCGCCGCTGATGACCACGGCGTCGAACAGCACGTCCCAGTCGTCGCGCAGGTACTCGTTGCCCCAGGAGTTGGACAGCAGCGCGGTCCGCAGCCCGGCGCCCTTGGCCCGGCGCACCACGTTGACCATGGCCGGGGCGGCGGCGAACCCGGCGAACATCCGCCCGATCAGCCCCTCGGCCGGGACCGGGACGCCGCTGTGCCGGGCCAGCCGCTCGGCCAGCGCCTGCTCGAAGTGCCCGACCCGCAGCTCGCCGCGCTCCAGCGCCGCGATCGGGTCGAACACGCTCAGGGCGGTGATCCCCTCGTCGTGGAAGTCGCGCATCGCGGCCTGATAGGCGGCGGCGTCTATCCCCTCGGCGGCGTACCATCCGTCGAGGGCTGCCGACAGCGGGGAGGTCAGCACTCCTCCCCAGTCCGTGATCAGCGCCTTGGGCCGGGGCCCGTCCGACACGGCGGAAGTGGACATCGGGCCGCCTTTCGCTCGCCGTCCGGCTGGAATACCGCCGGACGGGTAGAAGTTCCCATGGTACGGGGGTGATGCTCGTGTCGGTCCGCAGTCGCGCCGCGGTGTGGCCGTTCGCCGCGCTCTTCGCCTTGTCCGCAACCGTGCTGGTCACCTACGCCGCTTCCGAGCCGCCCGGCTGGCTGGACCACACGGTCGTCACCGTCTGCGGCACGACCCCCAGCGCCTCCCACGCCCTGTTGCTCGGCCTGGTGCTGTTCGTGCTCGCCCACGGGCTCGGCCGCCGGCGCCGGATCGCCTGGGCCATCGGCCTGGGCCTGGTGCTCTGGAGCGCGCTGACCGAGGCCGAGCCGCTCGCGGCCGGCGCGCCCGGCGAGCCGTGGCGGCTGGTCCCGCTGGCACTCGCGGCGGTGGCCCTGGTGCGCTCGCGCGACCGGTTCGGCGTAACCCCCGACCCGCATCGGCTGCGGCAGAGCGCGGCGGTGGCCGGCGCGTCCGGCGCCACGCTGGTGCTGCTCGGCGGCGGCGGGATTTTCGCCGAGCGCGACCGGTTCGCCGCGCCGCTGTCCACCCGCGACCTGGGCCGCGAGTTCGTCGCGGCGGTGGCGGGCAACGCCGGGCAGGTGGATTTCGAGGGCTCGCCCTGGCTGCTGCGCGGCCTGGCGATGGCCGCGGGGCTGGCGCTGATCGCGGTGCTCGCCACGGTGTCGGCCGCCGCGCCGCCGCCGGAGCCGGCCGATCCGGCCGACCGCGCGGCGATGCGGGCGCTGGTGCGCCACCAGGACGCCGACACGCTCGCGCCGTTCGCTCTGCGGCACGACAAGTCCTACGTTTTCGAACCGGCCAACCGCGCCGCGATCGGGTACCGCGTGCTGGCCGGGATGGCGGTGGTCGGCGGCGACCCGGTCGGCGCGTACGACGCGTGGCCGGCCGCGATCGACGCCTTCCTGGCCGAGGCCGAACTGCACGGTTGGCGGCCCGCCGTCCTGGGTGCCGGACCGCGTTCGCGCGAGCTGTGGGCCGGGCGCGGCATGCGCGGCTTCGGCATCGGCGACGAGGTCATCGTCGACGTCGAGTCGTTCTCCCTCGAAGGCCGCGCGATGCGTAACGTGCGCCAGGCCGTGCAACGCATCGAGCACGCCGGCGTCTGGGTCTCGGTCATCCCGGAGCGCGAGCTGAGCCCGGAGCTGTCGGCGCAGCTGCGCCGGATCCACCGCGCGTGGCTCGGCAAGGGCACGTCGCGCCGGCCGCGCCCGGACGCCGACATGGTTCCGCAGGGCCGCGAGTTCGGCTTCGCGATGAACCTGGACGCGATGGCCGAGGGCAAGCACCCCGACTCGCTGCTGGCCATCGCCTTCGCCGCGGACGGGTACGCGATCTCGTTCCAGCGGTACCTGGTCGCGGCCGACCGCGGGCCGAGCCCGGTCCTGTCGCTGGATGTGATGCCGCGGCACCGGATCGCGCCCAACGGCGTGAACGAGCGGCTGATCGTGGCCACGATCGAATACGCCGCCGAGCACGGCTATCAGACCGTGTCGCTGAACTTCGCGGCGTTCCGCAGCATCCTGGAGGCGTACCGGCTCGGCACGGCCCCGGCGGCCGACGCCGCGCCCGGGCCGGGCGTGGGCGCGCGGCTGACCCGCCGGGCGATCCACCTGCTCGATCCGTTCATCCAGATCGAGTCGCTCTACCGGTTCAACGCGAAGTTCCGGCCCGGCTGGCTGCCGCGCGCGGTGCTGGTGCCCTCGTGGCTGGACCTGCCGCTGTTCGGCGTGGCCGCCTTCGGGCTCGAATTCGCGCTGCCGTACGACCGGCGGCGCAGCCGGATCGCCGCGCCGCGGCTGGAGCGCGCGCCGCGCCCCGGCGCGCAGTCCGCGCGTGACGCGTCCGAGGCCCGCCAATCCGGCGCGGAGCACGACCACGCCTCGGCGGTCTCGCCGGCCGGGGTGGATCAGGCGAACTGGAGCGCCGTGCACCGCCATTCGAACCGTCCCTGAAGCACGCCGTCCTGCGGCGCGGCGGCGCTGTCGGCGCAGTTCGCGGTCCGCTCGAAACGCAGCGCGACCGCACGCACCCGCGGCCCGTCCTGTACCAGCACGGTCGACTCGACCGCGTCCGGCCCCGGCACGTGCATCCGGATCGAGCGCACCGCGCTGCGCGCCGCGAACCGGGTGGCGGCGCGCCGCTGCGCGACCGTGCTGAGCAGCCCGAACACCTCGCGCGAGGTCCAGCGCCTGACCTGGTCGGCCGGGCGGCGCTCCAGCAGCACGTCCACCACGGCCTCGACCAGGCGCCGCACCCCGGCCGGGTACGGCTCGGCCGTGCGCCGGGTGCCCAGCGGGTCGAAGCGGTGCGTCCAGCCCACCACCCACGAGCGCAGCGCGCCGGCCGCGCCGCCGAGTTCGCCGTCCTCGTCGCGTCCGGGGTCGATGATCCCGGCGACGGTCAGCAGCGGGCTTCTCGTGTGCCGTCCGGCGTAACGCGGATCGGCGTCCTGGTTCCCGTAGCGCAGCATGGTCGCACCCCGTCTCGTCTTGCCCGTTCAAACGAAGGCTTCTGATGCACCGTCAGACCATCGAACCGGCCGCGGGGTTGTCCCGGAACGCCGAGCGAGATCGAAGATCGCCCGTTCAGCGGTATGCGCAGCCCGCTGGCGCCCTTCGATCATCGGACTTCTTGGGCCGACCGAGCGATTCGCGACCGGCGGATGTATCAGCACGCGAGTGAAGGCACGGCGGAAACGCGGCGAGCCGCCGGCTTATCGCCGACGGCTCGCGTGCGTTGTGCCTGCTCTTACGTCCCGCGCGCTGCGTTCTCGCGGTTACTTCTCGCGGTTACTACTTCTTGCGGCGGCGTCCGCCCGGTGCCGGCGGGCGGCCCTTCGGCTTCGGCTTGGCGTCCTGCGGGCCGGACGAGGCGGCCGCCGCCGCGTTCGCCTCCTGGCGCTCGATCACGCCGCCGGCGCCGTCCACGGTCGGGGCCGAGTAGTTCAGCCGCGCCGGGCGCTTCGGACCCTCCAGGCCCTTGGCGTTCAGCTGCGCGGTGGCGGCCTGCGCCTGGGCCTGGGCCTCGGGGTCCTCGCTGTTCGCCTCGACCTGCACCTCGAGGTTGAACAGGTAGCCGACGGACTCCTCCTTGATGCCCTCCATCATGCCGTTGAACATCAGGTAGCCCTCGCGCTGGTACTCGACCAGCGGGTCGCGCTGGGCCATCGCCCGCAGGCCGATGCCCTCCTG
>JBOHCW010000047.1:0-7178 GCA_050725375.1 Actinocrinis sp.
GTTGCGGAACATGATCCGCGAGATGGTGACCTCGGTGTAGTCGATCGGCAGGGCGCCGTCGGTGTTGTCGATGGTGAGGGCGACCTCGGCGCGGCCCAGCGGCGGGCGCCCGGCGGTGCCCGCGAAGATCACGTCCTCCATCTTGCCGCCGCGCAGCGACTTGGCGCCCTGTTCGCCCATGACCCAGGCCAACGCGTCGACCACGTTGGACTTGCCCGAGCCGTTCGGGCCGACGACGCAGGTGATCCCGGGCTCGAAGCGCAGCGTCGTCGCCGAGGCGAACGACTTGAAGCCTCGCAGGGTCATGCTTTTCAGATACACGTCGGTCGGGTTCCTAGCGGCAGCACGGGAGGGAGCACATCCCTTGAGCGTACCGAAAGCGCGGACGCCGCGGCCGGAGTAGGCCACAAGGCAGGAGAAAGTAGTACCGGATACGCGAGCCGGTACAGGTGTGGACGAGTGTGCGCAGGAAGCGGCAGAGCGGAGACTGTGCTCCAAATGGCCGGAAGAGTGCCTTTGAGAAGAGTGCCTTTAAAGCGGAGAAGGGACGCGGAGCGCGTCCCTTCGCAGTCGTATCGGGTGCCGTCGTCGTCGGACCGCGGGCTCGGCTGGGGCCGAGGCGCGCGGTCAGGTCAGCGCGGGCTCCCGCTCGGAGATTGTGGTGGCGAACAGCTCGTGGTCCAACGAAGCGGTGTGCACGACGGCGGACAGCGAGTCGTTCTCAGCCTGTACTCGTACCAGCTGGTCTTCGAGGTCGCGAACTCGCTGCTGCAGTCTCCGCATCTCGGCGACCATTCGCGGGTCCGTCCCCCCGATGTGTCCGAGTAGCGCCTTAGCCATTCCAGGGTCCTCCACGCTGAGTGACCGACACGGCGTCGGGTAGGCCGTGTCACGTGAGGTCAGTTCGCGCCGGGTCGTCGTGCGGTATCGGGGTGCTGAGGGCTTGCGGGCTGCTCGTCGCCGCCGCTTTCCGGCTAGAGGACTGCTTTAGCCGGATCGGAGTGCGGACGGTTCGAGCGCTGCGGCCCGTTGGCGTCCTTCGACACAAAACGACAGGTGCGCGGGCTTCTAGCGTCTCACCAACCCCTGCCGGGGTCAAATCCGGAACCGGGTTGGTGCCTTCCGGACGTTTGACGGCTCGCCGGTGTGGGCACCACATTCCGCCGTTCGGGCCCACTAAGGTCATCCGCATGGTTAACGCAGATCGTCCGGCACGGGACGGAGCGCGCGAGCGCGGCCGCGGCCGGATGCTCGGAGCGGCAGTCGGCGCGGGGGCGCTGGCGGTGCCGATCCCTTTGACGTTGAACGGACTTCCCGACGTGTCGCAGGTGCTCTTGGGCGCCCCGCCGTCCGCCGGGATGATCCACGATGTGCACGACGACGGTGAATTGTACGCCCGCGAGACCATAAGTCTGGTGAACGGACAACGCACCGCGAACGGCTGCCCGCAGCTCACGCTGAACGTCGCGGTGGAGACGGCCGCGTACCAGCACTCCCGGGACATGGGCGTGAACGGCTACTTCGCGCACGACACCCCCGGCGGGGTGACGCCGTGGACCCGGATGGCGGATGCCGGCTACACCTCGCCGGCCGCCGAGAACATCGCGGAGGGCTACCGCACGCCGCAGGAGGTCGTGGACGGCTGGATGAACGACCCGCCGCACCGGGCGAACATCCTCAACTGCTCGTACAAGGCGTCCGGCGTCGGCTACTTCGACGGCGCGCCGGGCAATGCCGCCGGGCCGTGGTGGACCGAGGACTTCGGGTTCGACTAAACCCCGTACTTTCGACTAAACCCCGTACTACAGCGCGCACTACACGCGGACATCAATCTCTGTAAGCAAGCGGCGCGGGACCGGTGACGTGCACCGTTCCCGCGCCGCGTGAACTTGTATCAGCCGATATATCAGCGATCTGAAATAAACTCGCCGAGCCGCCGGCTCACGCCTTCGGCAGCCCCGCGAGCTGCGCCTCGATCCGCTCGAGGTCGGACTCGGCCTCGGCCAGCCGAGTGCGGATCTTCGCCACCACGGCCTCGGGCGCCTTGCCCAGGAAGCCCTCGTTGCCGAGCTTGACCTCGGCCCCGGCGATCTCCTTGCGCGCCGTCGCCAGGTCCTTGGCCAGCCGGGCCCGCTCGGCCGCGACGTCGATCGCGCCGGACAGGTCGAGCTGCACGATCGCCTGCGGGGTCTGCAGCGCGGCCGTCGCGGCGAACCCGTCACCGGGCTCGGTGAGCCGGGCCAGCGTGCGGATCTGCTCCTCGTGCACGGCCAGCAGGCCGGACAGCTCCAACCGCGCGGCCACCTTCTGGCCCACCTTCAGGCCCTGGTCGGCGCGGAACCGGCGCACCTCGGTCACCGCCTGCTGAAGCGCCGCGATCTCCGCCTCGGCCGCCGGGTCGATCAGCGACGCGTCGGCCTCGGGCCAGGCCGCGATCACGATCGACGCACCCGCCTCGGGCCGGCCGGCGTTGAGCGTCAGCCACAGCTCCTCGGTCACGTAGGGGATGTACGGGTGCAGCAGGCGCAGCGTCACGTCCAGCACGTGCCCGAGCACCGCGCGGGTGGCCTCTGCGGCGTCGCCGCCGGCCGCGAGCGGGCGCTTGGCCAGCTCCACGTACCAGTCGAACACCTCGTCCCAGGCGAAGTGGTAGAGCGCATCGCACGCCTTCGCGTGCTGATAGTCCTCCATGTACGCGTCCACCTCGGCGGTCACCGCGGACAGCCGCGACAGGATCCACCGGTCGGCCGCGGACAGCCGCTCGCGGTCCGGCAGCGCGCCCGGGGCCGCGCCGTTCATCAGCGCGAACCGGGTGGCGTTCCAGATCTTGTTGCAGAAGTTGCGCGAGCCCTGCGCCCACTCCTCGCTGGTCGCCAGGTCCGCGCCCGGGTTGGCGCCGCGGGCCAGGGTGAAGCGCACCGCGTCGGAGCCGTACGCGTCCATCCACTCCAGCGGGTCGACGCCGTTGCCCTTGGACTTGGACATCTTCTTGCCGAACTTGTCGCGCACCAGTCCGTGCAGCGACACGGTGCGGAAGGGCACGGACTCGGCCGGTCCGCGGTCCTTCATCGCGTACAGGCCGAACATCATCATCCGCACGACCCAGAAGAACAGGATGTCGTACCCGGTCACCAGCACGCTGGTCGGGTAGAACTTGCGCAGGTCCTCGGTCTCGTCCGGCCAGCCGAGCGTGGAGAACGGCCACAGGCCCGAGGAGAACCAGGTGTCGAGCACGTCCGGGTCCTGCGACCAGCCCTCGGCCGCGGTGCCGGGCGGCTCCTCCTCCGGGCCGACGCACACCGTCTCGCCGTTCGGGCCGTACCACACCGGGATGCGGTGGCCCCACCACAGCTGCCGGGAGATGCACCAGTCCAGCAGGTTGTCGGTCCAGGCGAAGTAGCGCGGTTCGAGCTCCTTCGGGTGGATCTTCACCCGGCCGTCGCGCACGGCGGCGGAGGCCTCGGCCGCCAGCGGCGCCACCTTCACCCACCACTGAAGCGACAGGCGCGGCTCCACCACCGTGTCGCAGCGCGAGCAGTGGCCCACCGCGTGCAGGTACGGCCGCTTCTCGGCGACGATCCGGCCCTCTTCGCGCAGCGCGGCCACGATCGTGCTGCGCGCCTCGAAGCGGTCGAGCCCCTGGAACGGGCCGTGCGCGGTGATGTTGCCGCGCTCGTCCATGATCAGCAGCGCGGGCAGGCCGTGCCGCCGGCCGATCTCGAAGTCATTCGGGTCGTGCGCCGGGGTCACCTTCACGGCGCCGGTGCCGAACTCGGGGTCCACGTGCGCGTCGGCCACGATCGGGATGCGGCGGCCGGTCAGCGGCAGCTCCACCTCGGTGCCCACCAGGTGCTTGTACCGCTCGTCGTCCGGGTGCACGGCCACGGCGGTGTCGCCGAGCATGGTCTCCACCCGGGTGGTGGCCACCACGATCGCGTCCGCGCCCTCGCCGTAGCGGATCGAGACCAGCTCGCCCTCGTCGTCGTGGTGGTCCACCTCGATGTCGGACAGGGCGGTGAGGCAGCGCGGACACCAGTTGATGATCCGCTCGGCGCGGTAGATCAGGCCGTCGTCGTAGAGACGCTTGAACACGGTCTGCACCGCGCGCGAGAGGCCGTCGTCGAACGTGAAGCGCTCACGGCTCCAGTCCACGGACGTGCCGAGCCGCCGCATCTGGTTGAGGATGCGGCCGCCGTACTCGGCCTTCCACTCCCACGCCTTCTGCACGAAGGCCTCGCGGCCGATGTCGTGCCGGGAGACGCCCTGCTTGCCGAGCTCCTTCTCCACCGCGTTCTGGGTGGCGATGCCGGCGTGGTCCATCCCGGGCAGCCACAGCGCCTCGAAGCCCTGCATCCGCTTGCGGCGGGTGATCGCGTCCTGGAGCGTCATGTCCAGCGCGTGGCCGATGTGCAGCGAGCCGGTCACGTTCGGCGGCGGGATCACGATGGAGTGCGCGGGACGCTCGCTCTTGGCGTCGGCCTCGAAGTAGCCGGCGCGTACCCAGCCCTCGTACAGCTTCCCCTCTACCTGCGCGGGCGCGTATTGCGTCGGCAGGGTAGTGGCGGCGTCCCTCGGGTCGCCCTGGCTCTGGGGGGAAGCGGTTTCGGTCACGTTCCGATTGTACGGACCGCGCACGGCCGTCCGTTCCACATTAATCCGCTTCGCGGCCTGCAGGTCGCGCGTATCAACCCCCCTCCTTTTGTCGCGCTCCTTCGCTAGGGTCTGTCCTGTTCGCCGCCGCAGGAGGGGTCTGACGCCATGTCATGGGACGAGCAAGAGCCATCGGAGCAGCCGCGATATCCGCAGCCGCCGGCGCAGCCCTACCCACCGGCTGATCAGTATGGGCAGCCGCAGCCGCCGCAGCAGTGGACACAGCCTTATGAGCAGCCGCAGGGCTACGACCAGACGCAGCGTTACGAACAGCCCCAGGGATACCAGCAGCCGCAGGCGTATGGACAGTCGCTGGGCTACGAGCAGACGCAGCGCTTCGATCGTCCGCCTGCCTATGGCCAGCCCGCCGACCAATACGGGCAGCCGGCGCCCTACGCCCAGGGACCCGCGCAGCCACTCGCCTATGACGCCTATGGCCAGCCGGTGCAGCCGACGCAGCAGCCCTACGGCCAGCCACAGCCGCAGTGGGCACAGCAGCAGCAATGGGCGCAGCCGCCCGGCGCGCCGGCCGGCCCGCTAGGTGCGCCGCCATACCCGCAGCAGCAGCCGAAGCGCCGCAGGGGCCTGTTCATCGGGCTGGGCGTCGGCGCCGGTGTCGTGGCGGTCGGCGTGGCGGTAGCCGTCGCGACGAGTAATTCGAACCCGGGCTCGACGCCTACGGCGTCCGGCGGCAGCACGACCAGCGCGTCGGCTGGCGCTCGGATATCCGGCGGCCCGACCACCGGCTCGTCCGGCGCCGGCTCGACGCCGACCTCGGGCACCGGAACCGGGGTGGGAGACGTGACGCAGACCCCGCACACGGTCGTCGTGCCGACCACCGCCGGTACGCTGCACCTGCTCGTCAACGCGGATACCAAACAGCGCGCGGCGGGCCTGAGGACCAACCTCAAGGGCAACGCCGCGTATCCGGACCCGCAGATAGGTTTCTACCGGATCGGCTCGGCCGACTCGTACAGCGTGTGGATGCTGGCCCAGTCCACCTCGGACATCCCTGCGTTCACCAGCACGGTCGCCACGCTCGGCGACGCGGGCACGGCCCACGAGATCGCGCAGGGCGCCAAGGTCACGGGCATCACCGACGAGCCGGTCGGCAAACTCGGCGGCGCGATGCTGTGCGGGAAGCTGCCGCTGAACGGCGGCGAGTACCGGGTCTGCGAATGGGTCGACGACTCGACCTTCGGCTGGATCTACTTCATGCCGTCGGTCAGCGCCACCCAAGCGCTCGGCTACGCACAGGAGTTGCGCATCGCCGCCGAGCGCTGACGCGCCGACTGCCCAGGCCGGCCGGACGTCGGCCGGCCGTCAGGCCGACTTCTCGCGCGGGGGCCGGTTCTGCGGGGCGCGGTGCGGCGAGTCGCGCGGCACCAGCGTCGGGTTCGCGTGCTCCTTCACCGACGCCGCGGTGATCTGCACCTGGGCCACGTCGCGGCGGGAGGGCACCTCGTACATCACGGACAGGAGCACCTCCTCCATGATGGCGCGCAGGCCGCGCGCGCCGGTGCCGCGCAGCACCGCCAGGTCCGCGATGGCCTCGATCGCGTCGTCGGAGAACTCGAGCTCCACCCCGTCCAGCGCCATCAGGTGCTGGTACTGGCGGATGAGCGCGTTCTTCGGCTCGACCAGGATGCGGCGCAGCGAGTCGCGGTCCGGACTCTCCACGCTGGTGATCACCGGCAGCCGGCCGATGAACTCCGGGATCATCCCGAACTTGATCAGGTCCTCCGGCATGACCTCGCTGAAGAAGTCCTGCGCGTCCAGCTCGGCCCGGCTGCGCAGCTGGGCGCCGAAGCCCATGCCCTGCTTGCCGACCCGGCCCTGGATGATCTTCTCAAGACCGGCGAACGCGCCGCCCACAATGAACAGCACGTTCGTGGTGTCGATCTGGATGAACTCCTGGTGCGGGTGCTTGCGGCCGCCCTGCGGCGGGACGCTGGCGGTGGTGCCCTCAAGGATCTTCAGCAGCGCCTGCTGCACGCCCTCGCCGGAGACGTCCCGCGTGATCGACGGGTTCTCGCTCTTGCGGGCGATCTTGTCGATCTCGTCGATGTAGATAATCCCGGTCTCGGCCTTCTTGACGTCGTAGTCGGCCGCCTGGATCAGCTTGAGCAGGATGTTCTCGACGTCCTCGCCGACGTAGCCCGCCTCGGTGAGCGCGGTGGCGTCGGCGATCGCGAACGGCACGTTGAGCAGCCGCGCCAAGGTCTGGGCGAGCAGGGTCTTGCCCGAGCCCGTCGGCCCGAGGAGCAGGATGTTGGACTTGGCCAGCTCTACCGCGTCGTCCCCCGGACGGTCACCGCCGCTCTGGATCCGCTTGTAGTGGTTGTACACCGCGACGGAGAGAGACTTCTTGGCCTTGTCCTGGCCGATGACGTAGGCATCAAGGAACTCGTAGATCTCCCGCGGCTTCGGCAGGCTGTCCCACTTGATGCCGTCGGGCTCGGAGAGCTCTTCCTCGATGATCTCGTTGCAGAGGTCGATGCACTCGTCGCAGATGTACACGCCTGGTC
>JBOHCW010000048.1:0-26782 GCA_050725375.1 Actinocrinis sp.
GTCGTCTACGCAGCGTTGAGCAACACGTTATGCCGCAGGACTCGCTGCCGCAGGACTCGCTACCGCGATATGGCCGTGCGGTATGCCGGATGACGCGGCGCCGAACGGATCCGTTGATGCACCGTCAGCTCGGCATGCCAGCTGTGTTATGTCGCTGCGCTATGTCACCGGGTTATGTCACCGCGCTATGTCACCGCGTTAAGCCGTCGCGTTGTGCCGTCGCGTTGTGCCGTCGCGAAATCGGCACGGAATCAGTTAACGGTTTCAGCTCGGCAGCGGCAGGGTCGCCAGCGTCAGCGCCGTGATCCGCCCCTGCTCGTTCACCCGCAGGGCGACCCGCTGGCCGGGCCGGGCGAAGCGCAGCGCGCCGGCGTTGAAGGCATCCGCGTCGAAGGCCATCTCCGTACCGTCGTCGAGCAGAACGGTACCGGCGCGGGTCGCGGAATCGAAGACGCGTACGGTCGCTTGCATGGCACCAGGGTAGTGCGCGGACGCGCCGTCCAGGTCCGGCCAACGCATCCGGTTCAGCGCGGCTGAAGTGTGCGTGCCGACGCCGAGCCGGATCGCCTCCTCCAGATCCGTCACGGTGTCCACGTCCCGGCGCAGCGAACGGCCGACGCCCTGCAGTAGGCGCGCGCCGCTGGCTTCGTGCGCGTACCGGGAATTCAGCCCGAACCGCGCCGCCAGGATGCCCGACGCGTCGGACAGCAGCAGCGTGGTCCCGCTACCCGGCTCATCCGCGACGAACATCCGGCCGTCTCCGGCGCAGGACGCCGTGGACAGGGCGGCGGTCAGGTCGCTGGTGCGCAGACCGGGCAGATCGGAGGTCAGCGCGGCGACGCGTCGGCGCGGATCGTCGGCCAGGGCACGCGATCGCCCGGACTCGATCGCGGCGTTCAGGCCGCCCGGGACGTCGTCGGGCAGGATGCGCGCGCCCAGAGCGCTCAGCCGCCGCGAGACCTCCGCGTCGCCGGTCACCGCGAACACCGCGGCCACCAAGGGCGAGGCGGCCGCCGCGACGACGGCGTCGCTGGCGAAGGCCAGGGCCAGTGCGGCGCGGCGCGCTCCGGACAACGGGGCGAGCCGGGATTTGGCCTCCGGCAGCCGCTTGACGGGAATCACCACGGACCACACCCGTAGATCTTCGCACGCCTGGGAAACGGCGAGATTTCACCGCCGGTCCCGGCGGCCGAGCTTGGCAGCCGCCGCCCCGGCGCGGGAGACTGTAACGCCCCTGCTCGCACGGCCCGACGCCGGGCGACCCGCCCTCGAACCACGGAAGAAGGATCAACGGTGGTCCGTCGCGCATCGCGCCGCAATCCCCGACCGGGAGCCGCGTTCGTCTTCATCGAGATCCTGTGCCGCCCGCTGCTGGCGGTGCTGGTGAAGCGGGACTGGAGGGGCCGGGCCAACGTGCCGCGCGAGGGCGGCGTCATCGTGGTGGCCAACCACTACTCGTTCTTCGACCCGATCTCGGTCGGCCACTTCCTGGTGCTGGCCGGGCGCACCCCGCGCTTCCTGGCCAAGGCCGGGGTGTTCAAGCAGCCGACACTCGGCAAGCTGTTCCGGGCGGCCGGCCAGATCCCGGTCTACCGCGAGTCGCGCGACGCGGCGCTGGCCTTCCGCGACGCGGTCGCGGCGGTCGAGCGCGGCGAGACGATCATCGTGTACCCCGAGGGCACGATGACCAAGGACCCGGGCCTGTGGCCGATGGCCGGCAAGACCGGCGCGGCCCGCATCGCGCTGCGCACCGGTGCCCCGGTGCTGCCGATCGCGCAGTGGGGCGCCCAGGAGGTGTTCGCCTCCTACTCGAAGACGCCGAAGTTCTTCCCGCGCAAGACGCTGCGGGTCACCGCGGGGGAGCCGATCGACCTGGCCGCGAAGTTCGGCGGCGCGGCCACCAGCGAGACGCTGCGCAACGCCACCGAGCACCTGATGGACGTGATCACCGGGATGCTGGCCGAGATCCGCGGCGAGCGGCCGCCGGCGGTCCGGCTCGACCCCGACGCGGCCCGTGACGCCGATACGCAGCCCGCGCCCGCTCAGGAATCCGCGCCCGCTCAGGAATCCGCGCCCGCACCGGAGTCCGGCGCGCAGCCGGGAGCCGACGCGTGACCCGAGCCGCCGTCTTCGGCGCCGGCAACTGGGGCACCGCCTTCGCCCTCGTACTCGCCGACGCCGGTACCGACACGGTGCTGTGCGCCCGGCGCGCGGACGTGGTCGAGCGGATCGACCGCGACCACGAGAACCCCGAATACCTGCCCGGTGTCGTGCTGCCCTCGACCGTGCGCGCCACCACCGATCCGGCCGAGGCGCTGGCCGACGCCGACTTCCTGGTGCTGACCGTGCCGGCGCAGAGCCTGCGCCGGATCCTGGCCGACACCGCCGCGCTGATCGCGCCGCAGACCGTGCTGGTGTCGCTGATGAAGGGCATCGAACTGGGCACCTGCATGCGGATGAGCCAGGTGATCGCCGAGGTGACCGGCGCGGGACCGGACCGGATCGCCGTGGTCTCCGGGCCGAACCTGGCGCCGGAGATCGCCGAGCGGCACCCGGCCGCGTCCGTGGTCGCCTGCGCCGACCAGTCGGTGGCCGAGCGGCTGCAGAAGGCGTGTCACAGCCCTTACTTCCGGCCGTACACCAACACCGACGTGATCGGCTGCGAGCTGGGCGGCGCGGTCAAGAACGTGATCGGCCTGGCCGCCGGGATCGCCGACGGGATGGGCCTGGGCGACAACACCAAGGCCTCGCTGATCACCCGCGGCCTGGCCGAGACCGCGCGGCTGGGCGTGGCGCTGGGCGCGCAGCCGTACACCTTCTCCGGACTGGCCGGGCTCGGCGACCTGGTCGCCACCTGCGCCTCGCCGCTCTCGCGCAACCACCGCTTCGGCAACCTGCTCGGCAGCGGCCTGACGGTCGCGCAGGCGCAGGTCGAGGTGCGCCAGACCACCGAGGGCGTCAAGAGCTGCGAGTCGGTGCTCGAACTCGCACGCCGGCACGGCGTGGAGATGCCGCTGGTCGAGACGGTCGTGGCCGTGGTGCACGGCGGCCGCGCCCCGCGCGAGATGCTCGCCGCCCTGATGGCCAGATCGGCCAAATCCGAGTCGCTGTATTAGGCGCCGCGCAAGGCGTCATACGAGGCGCTGTACCCATTTCGGGTGCTTCACCGATCGAGGGCATATGTGAGCAGAGCGCCCTACATCGACAGGGTATGGTGCCAATCTATGAACGACACCACGCCATCCGCCGCGCTCCGCCGCAGGATCAGGGTCGCGGTCGTCTTCGGCGGCCGCTCCTGCGAGCACGCGATCTCCTGCGTGACCGCGGCGAGCGTGCTGCGGGTCCTCGACCCGGACCGCTACGAGGTCGTCCCGATCGGCATCTCCACCGACGGACGCTGGGTGCTGATGGCGCCGGAGGACACCCACGCGCTGGCGATCATAGACGGGCGGCTGCCCGCGCGGATCGACGAGACCAGCGGCGCGCTGGTGACCATGGCGGCCGACCCGACCGCGCGCGAGCTGACCGTGCACGAGCCGGGCTCGGTGCCCAAGGCACTCGGCGAGGTCGACGTCGTCTTCCCGCTGCTGCACGGCCCGTACGGCGAGGACGGCACGGTTCAGGGCCTGCTGGACCTGGCCGGGATCGCGTACGTGGGCTCGGGCGTGCTCTCGTCCGCGGTGTCGATGGACAAGGAGTTCATGAAGCGGCTGCTGGTCTCCGCCAACCTGCCGATCGGCCGGTACGTGACGGTGCGCCGCGGCGAGTGGCTGCGTGACCCGCGCGGGGTCGGGGAGCGGGTGGCCGAGCTCGGCTTCCCGCTGTTCGTGAAGCCGGCGCGGGCCGGTTCGTCGATGGGCATCTCGAAGGTGCACGGGCCGCACGAGCTGGCCGAGGCGATCGAGGCGGCGCAGCGGCACGATCCGAAGGTCGTGGCCGAGGCCATGGTGCCCGGCCGGGAGATCGAGGTCGGCGTGCTGGCCGGTCCCGGCGGCGCCGTGCGCACCTCGCTGCCGGCCGAGATCAAGGTGCGCGGCGGCCACGAGTTCTACGACTTCCAGGCCAAGTACCTCGACGGCTCGACCGACGTCGAGCTGCCGGCCGACCTGACGGGCGCTCAGCTGGCGCGGGTGCGGGACATGGCGCTGGCCGCGTTCGAGGCGCTGGACTGCGAGGGCCTGGCCCGGGTGGACTTCTTCCTGGCCGACGACCCGGACGGCGGCGAGCCGCACTGGCTGGTCAACGAGGTCAACACGATGCCCGGCTTCACCACGACGTCGATGTTCCCGCAGATGTGGGCCGCGTCCGGCGTCAGCTACGCCCAGCTGGTCGACAGCCTGATCGCCGAGGCGCTGTCCCGGCCGTCGGGCTTGCGGTAACGCGCCTGACACACAATCAGACAGGCGCCTTACTCGTCGTCGACGCTCTAGGTGTCAGGGAGCTGGTTGAGTTGGCTGACGTTAGGGAGCCGGCGTTGCACTCGTGCTCGGTGCACTAGGCGTCGCCGACTCGCTTGAAGCGAGTGGCTCGATGTCATTACCCGAACCGCCGTCATTACGCGGCACCGCCTTGACGACGGCGGCGGACAGGTCGATCAGCGGGTTGGTCTCCGGGCTGTACGCACTGGGCACGTCCACCTCGATATAGACGGCGCGCTGTGCGGCGGTGAACGTGTAGCCGCTGTCGGTCTTCTCGATCAGCCACGCGACGCCGTTGAGGTACGCCTCGTCGGCGCTCGGATCATAAGTCTTCGAACCCGGACGCAGGATCTCCGGGACCGGCACGCCGCAGCGCAGCGTGATGGCCGGCTTCCCCCAGGCCGCGGTCAGTGGCGAACGCGGGCTCGTGCTGCGGCTGCCCTGTCCGTCCACGGTCTGCGGAACGTCTTTGGTCAGCGCGGCGCACTGCGCCTGCGCTGTCTTAGACGCGACCTGCGGTACGGCGACGGCGACCGCGTTGTCGGAGTGGAACAGCAGCCAGACCGCGCCGGCCGTCAGTGCGGTGAGACCGAGCGCGGCGCCGACCAGCAGCGTGAAGTGCCTGCGTTCGGTGCGCCGCGCCTGTGCCGTCGCCTCGTCCTCGACCGAGTCCGGCTCGTCGAGGCCGTCGTCCTGCGCGGCGCCGTCCTCGGCGTCGTCTTCGTATTCCTCGTCCGAGTACTCGGCGCCCTCGGCGAGCGCTTCGTACCCGTCCTCGTCCGCTTCCTGCTGGGACTTCACGTCACATCCGTACTGCCGTACCGCCTCAGAGCCGCACCACCGGACAGGTGAGCGTGCGGGTGATGCCGTCGATGGTCTGGATTCGCGCGACGACGAGCTTTCCCAGGTCGTCCATGGTCTCCGCCTCGGCGCGCACGATGACATCGTACGGGCCGGTCACGTCCTCGGAGTTGGTGACCCCCGGCAGGCCGGCGATCTTCCTGGCGACCGATTCCGCCCGTCCGACCTCGGTCTGGATGAGGATGTACGCCTGCACCATGCGGTGTCCTCCCTGTCCTGCCTGTCCGGTTGGACTAGTGAGAGTAGTCAATTAGAACTATGCGACGGCGAAACGTTACCTGCCTGGTACCTGCGTGGCGCAAGGGGGTCGATTGCGCGTTCCCACCTGCGGGTGGCCTTCCGGGCATATCCCTACGGAACAAGCCCTAGGCTTACCGGGTGAGTGATCCGGCTGTAGGCGAGACCCTGCGCGACGTAGGCGAGTTCGGTTTGATCGACCGGGTCGCCCGCCGCGCCGTGCAGGCGGACACTGTGCTGCTCGGTCCTGGCGACGACGCGGCCGTTGTCGCGGCCCCGGACGGGCGCGTAGTCGCGTCAACGGACCTGCTCCTGGAGCGCAGCCACTTCCGCCGGGACTGGTCGAGCGGCTACCAGATCGGCCGCAAGGCCGCGGCGCAGAACCTGGCCGACATAGCCGCGATGGGCGCCGAGCCGACCGCGCTGTTGGTGGGCCTGGCCGCGCCAGGCACCCTGCCGGTGTCCTGGGCGCGAGACCTGGCGAAAGGGCTGGCCGACGAGTGCGCACTGGTCGGCGTCTCGGTGGCGGGCGGCGACACCACCCGCGCCGACGCGATCGTCGTCGCCGTTACCGCGCTCGGCAGCCTGGGCGGTCGTCCGCCGGTAACCAGGTCGACAGCCCATCCGGGTGACATCGTCGCCATAGCCGGCGAACTCGGCTGGTCGGCCTGCGGCTACGAACTGCTCAAGCGTGGCATGGGCACAGGCATAGACGCGTCCACAGGCACACGCACACGCACAGGCACAGGCACAGGTGCAGGCACAGAGGCAGCTGACGACACGTCAGCGGGCGTCTCCGAACCGGACGACCCCGACAGGTCGAAGGCCCTCGCGCGCCATCGATCGCCCGAGCCGCCGTACGCACAGGGCCCGATCGCGGCCAGAGCGGGCGCGACGGCCATGATCGACGTGAGTGACGGACTCCTGGGCGACCTGGCCCACATCGCCGAAGAGAGCGACGTCGGCATCGACGTCGAGCCCGCCGCGCTGGTCGTCCCAGACGGCCTACGGACGCTGGGGGAGCGGCTAGGCGTCGACCCGCTCAACTGGATCCTCACCGGTGGCGAGGACCATGCGTTGGCCGCCTGTTTCCCGGCCGCCGCAGACGTGCCTGAGGGCTGGACGGTCATCGGCAGCGTGCTCAAGCGCTCCGCCGAGCAAAGCGCGCCGCGCGTGACCGTCGCCGGCGCCGCGTGGGCCGGTCCGCAAGGCTGGGATCACTTTGGTTGAGATGAACAGAGTCTTGACCATTGCCGGCTCGGATTCCGGCGGGGGAGCGGGTATCCAGGCGGACCTGAAGACGATGCTCGCCCTAGGCGTGCACGGCATGAGCGTCGTCACAGCGGTCACCGCCCAGAACTCCGTCGGTGTGCACGGCGTCTGGCCGCTGCCGCCCGAAGCGGTGACCGCCCAGTTCCGCGCGGTCGTGGACGACATCGGCGTGGACGCGATCAAGATCGGCATGCTCGGCACCGCGTCGATCGCCGAGGCGGTCGCCCGGTCGCTGGACGGCTTGGACCCGCCAGTGCCCGTCGTCCTCGACCCGGTCGCGATCTCGAAACACGGCGACCGCCTGCTGGACGACGGCGCGCTCGACCTCTTGCGCAGCGAACTCATCCCGCGTGCGACGATCGTCACACCGAACCTCGACGAGGTCCGCGCACTGACAGGACTCGAGGTCAGCGACGTAGCCGGGATGCGTGCGGCGGCGACCAGGCTGCTCGACCTCGGACCGACGTGGGTGCTCGTCAAGGGCGGCCACCTCGACTCGGACCGTGCGACCGACTTGCTGACCGACGGCACCGATGAGGTCACCCTCAACGCCCTACGCGTCGACAACCGCCATACGCACGGCACCGGCTGCACGTTGGCCAGCGCCATCGCCGCGTACCTCGCACGCGGACGCACGGTGCCCGAAGCCGTCCGCGCCGCGAAGCTTTACGTCACAGCCGCGATCGAGGCCGGCTTCCCGCTCGGCAAGGGCGTAGGCCCGGTGGACCACGCCTGGAAGCAGCGCACCGACGCCCGCGTCACGTGACGCGCAGCGCGTGCAGGGACGACGAAAAGCCCCGCGTCCTGTCTTGGGATGCGGGGCTCGCCGTACGATGCAGGCCTGCGAAGTGCCTAGCGCTTGACCTTGCCGGCCTTCAGGCACTTGGTGCAGACGTTCTGGCGCTTCGGCGTGCCGTTGGGCAGCGTGGTGCGCACCCGCTGGATGTTCGGGTCGAACCGACGCTTGGTGCGCCGGTGCGAGTACGAGACAGACATGCCGAAGCCCGGACCCTTGCCGCAGACGTCGCAGGTAGCAGCCACGGGAGACACTCCAAAAGACCGATGTGGTGTACGAAGATTTCGGTTGCCGTCTCCGCCATGAGACAAATCCGTCACGAGACAGAGAAGCGCTTGGGCAACCTGGTCAGGGTAACCCACCGGGGCGGGCGAGAGCCAATCGGTTCCTATCGGGTAACACATATCCTCGGGAGCGACAGTTCCGGCGTCGGTGTTGGCGGACAGGTAGGGAGAAGGCGCAGCGTGCTTGAAACGCTCGACGGGTCGGCGGTGCGCCTGTGGTCCCGTGCCTGCCTCGCCGCCCTGGGCCGCGCACGCGAGGAGATCGACGCGCTGAACGTGTTCCCGGTGCCCGACGCGGATACCGGGACCAACCTGTTCCTCACCTTCGAGTCCGCGTGTGAAGGACTCGATGCGCTTGATACCTCCGCCGACGCGTCCTCGGCCGGGGCCGCCGGGGCCCTCGCCGCCCTGGCCGCCGGGGCGCTCAAGGGCGCGCACGGGAACTCCGGCGTGATCCTCAGCCAGCTGCTGCGCGGGCTGGCGGACGAGGTCGGCGCCGCGGTGCGCGATGGGCAGCCGGCCGGTCCGCAGGTCCTGGCAGCCGCCCTCGCCGACGCCGCCGAACTCGCGTGGCAGGCCGTGGCCGCGCCGGCTGAGGGCACGATCCTGACTGTCGCGCGCGCCGCGGCCGAGGCCGCGACCGCTGTCGTCGACAACGCGGACGTGCCCGGCGACTGGGCCTTCCCGCCGACCTTCTCCGCTGTGGCGGAGGCTGCGCGTGACGCCGCCGTGGCCGCGCTCGCACGTACACCGGAGCAGTTGGCCGTGCTGGCCGAGGCGGGGGTCGTCGACGCCGGAGGACGCGGGTTGTGCATCCTGCTCGACGTGCTCGCCGCGTTGCTCGGCGGCTACGACCCCGAGCGCGCGGTGCCGACCGGCCGGGGGCGGGTGCGCGTCGCGCCGCCGGTCGCAGCCGCGCTGAGCGCTGCTCCCCGGGCCGAGCCGACCGTCACCGTCACGCCGGCGTTCGAGGTCGTCTACCTGCTGGAGAGCGGCGACGCGCAGATATCGCAGCTGCGCTCGGCGCTGACCGACATCTGCGAACAGGGCGGCGGCGACTCGTTGGTCATCGCCGGCGGCGCGGGCACGTACCGCGTGCACATCCACGTCGACCGGCCCGGACCGGTGATCGAAGCGGCCATCAAGCTCGGCAGACCGTATGACTTACGCGTCGACTCTCTCGTCAACTGCCTTATCGAGACACCGCTGGTCGATGTGGGGGAGAGCCTGACGGCCAGTCAGCACGCGGTCGGCGCGGCGATTCTGATGGACAGTCAGCCGCTCTCCCTCTCGACGTCCCAGGTCGCGCCGGGCCGGGTCGTGCTCGCCGCCGCGCCCGGGCCCGGCATCGCCGACCTGTTCGTCGAGGCCGGCGCGGTGCCGCTGCCCTGCGCGACCGGCCGTCCGCCGACCAGCGCGCAGCTGAGCCGGGCCATCGCGGACGCCGGAGTCGAGGAGATCGTGGTCCTGGTCAACGACGCCGACGGACTGGCCGCCGCGTCGGCGGCGGCCGAGCAGGTGCACCGCGGTACGTCCGGCATGCGCGTGGCCGTCGTGCCCAGCAAAGCCGTCGTACAGGGCATCGCGGCGCTGGCCGTGCACGAGCCCGCGCGCCGCTTCGACGCCGACATCGTCGCGATGACGGCCGCGGCGGGCGCGACCAGGCACGCCGCGCTTCAAGTCGCCGAGGACGACGCGTGGACCATGGCCGGCGTCTGCCACGCCGGCGACGTGCTCGGCTTCATCGAGGGCGACGTCGCGCTGATCGCCCCGACGCTGCGTGAAGCCGCCCTGACGCTGGTGGACCGCATGGTGTCGGCGGGAGGTGAGATGGTGACCTTGGTCACCGGCGACGGGCTCGACGCCGCCGGCGGACCGGGCGCCGCCGGGCTGGTCGAGCAGGTCACCGCCCGGGTGCACGCGCGGCGCCCCGAAATGGACGTGGTGGCCTACGACGGCGGCCAGGGCGGCTGGCCGCTGCTGATCGGGGTGGAGTGAACCCGCCGATGACCGGTCCTAAGACCGACGCCGCAGTGAACAGTGACATTGCGGCACGTAACAAGAGCACTGCGGGCGACCCGCTGGCCGAGCCGCTGCGCACGCTGCTCGGCGACCGCACCGCCAAGGTGCTCGAACGCACCCTCGAACTGCGCACCAACGCCGAGCTGTTGCGGCACTACCCGCGCCGCTACCAGGAGCGCGGCGAGCTGACCGACCTGGGCGACCTGGCGCTGGACGACTTCGTGACCGTGCTGGCCGAGGTGGAGAAGGTCTCCCGCCGCCAGATCAAGGGCCGGCGCGGCACCATCACCGAGGTGGTGGTCACCGACGGCAGAGCCGCGCTCGCGCTGACCTTTTTCAACAAGCCCTGGCTGGACCGGCAGCTGCGCCCCGGCCGCACCGCCCTGTTCTCCGGCCGGATCACCGAGTTCCACGGCAAGCGGCAGCTCGCACAGCCCGAGTTCGAACTCTTGTCTGACGACGCCGACCTACAGGAAAAGGCCGAGCGGTACGCGGACGAGCTGATCCCCATCTACCCGGCCACCTCAGGCATGAGTTCACGCACGATCCAGCTGTGCGTACAGACCGTGCTTAACGGGATGACGACGCCGACCGACCCGGTGCCCGACGCGGTCCGTGCCGAGCACCATCTGCTCGGACTGCGCGACGCGCTCGATCGCGTACACCGGCCGGCTGATCGCGGCCAGATCGGGGCGGCGCGGCGCCGGCTCAAGTGGGACGAGGCGCTTCCGCTCCAAGTCGTGCTGGCCCAACGCCGCCGCGCCGCGCTCGCACTGCCGGCCGTGTCGCGCCCGGTACGTCGTGGCGGGCTGCTCGACCGCTTCGACGAGCGGCTGCCCTTCGAACTAACGGCCGGTCAGCGCGAGGTGTGTGCACAGATCGAACAAGACCTGGCCGCGACGCACCCTATGCACCGACTGCTACAAGGCGAGGTCGGCTCGGGTAAGACAGTCGTCGCACTGCGCGCGATGCTGACTGTGGTGGACGCCGGCGGCCAGGCTGTCCTGCTCGCGCCGACCGAGGTCCTGGCGCAGCAGCACCACCGCTCGATCCTCGACCTGCTCGGCCCGCTGGCCCGCGCCGGCCAGCTCGACGGCGACCCGGACGGCACCCGCGTCGCGCTGCTGACCGGATCGCAGGGCGCGAAGGAACGCCGCAAGAACCTGCTCGACGCGGCCGGTGGCGCCGCCGGGATCGTGGTCGGGACGCACGCGGTCATCGAGGACGCCGTCCAGTTCGCCGACCTCGGCCTGGTCGTCGTCGACGAGCAGCACCGCTTCGGCGTCGAACAGCGCGACGCGCTGCGCGTTAAGGCGGCCGATCCGCCTCACCTGCTGGTGATGACCGCGACGCCGATCCCGCGCACCGTCGCGATGACCGCGTTCGGCGATCTGGAGACCTCGATCCTGTCCGAGCTGCCGCTTGGCCGTTCGCCGATCTCCACGCACGTCGTCCCGGCCGCCGACAAGCCGCACTACCTGGAGCGCGCCTGGGTGCGCATCCGCGAAGAGGTGGCGGCCGGGCATCAGGCGTACGTGGTCTGCCCTCGGATCGGCGACGGTCCGGCCACCGGCAGCGACGAGGCCGAGGGCGGCGGCGACGAGCCGATGCCGGACGAGCCGGGCGCGTCACGTGGCAAGAAGTCGGGCAAGGCCGCCGCGACTGTGACTTCTAAGGCGACTTCTAAGGCGGCATCTAAGGCAACATCTGACGCGGCATCTGATGTGGACTCTGACGCGCCGTCCGACGAGCCGTCGAGGGCCGACGACGAGGACGAATACGGGCAGGAACAGCTCGCGCTCGGCGACCTGGCCGGCCCGTCCGCGGCCGCGCCGGGCACCCCGCGTGCGCCGCTGTCCGTGGTCGACACGGTGCGCGAGCTGACGGGGCATCAGCTCTCCGGCCTGCGCGTCGGCATGCTGCACGGCCGGCTCGCGCCGGACGAGAAGGACGCGGTGATGACCGCGTTCTCCGCCGGGCAGATCGACGTGCTGGTCGCCACGACCGTCATCGAGGTAGGCGTCAACGTGCCGAACGCGACCGTGATGGCCGTGCTCGACGCTGACCGGTTCGGCGTCTCGCAACTGCACCAGCTGCGCGGCCGGGTCGGCCGTGGCTCGGCGCCGGGCCTGTGCCTGCTGGTCACCGAGTCGGCGCCGGACGCCCCGGCCCGCGAGCGACTGGACGCGGTCGCCGCCACACTCGACGGCTTCGAGCTGTCCCGGATCGACCTGGAACAGCGCCGGGAAGGCGACGTGCTCGGCGCCAGCCAGTCCGGCCGCCGCTCCTCGCTGCGGCTGCTGCGCGTCCTGCACGACGAGGACATCCTGCGCGACGCCCGCGAGGCCGCCGTCGCGCTGGTCGGCCGGGACCCGGAACTGTCCGGCGAACCGGCGCTGGCCGCCGCCGTCGCCGCGCTGATCACCTCGGACCGGGCCGAGTTCTTGGAGAAGTCCTGACATCCGAACCAGCCGCCCCTACCGCTCCCTTGGTGCTACGGCGCGGCACTGTGGCACGGCATCGCCGCACCGCACCGTGCCGGCCGATCGCGGGAGAATCGGCGGCATGACACGCATCATCGGCGGGAGCGCGCGCGGCCGACGCCTCGCCGTCCCCGACGGCCGCACCACCCGGCCCACCTCCGACCGCGCCCGCGAGGGCCTGTTCTCCGCGCTGGACGCGGCGCTGGCCGGCTTCGGCGGCCTGCGCGTGCTCGACCTGTACGCGGGCTCCGGCGCGATCGGGCTCGAAGCGCTCTCCCGCGGCGCCACGGCGGCGCTGCTGGTCGAGTCCGACCGGACGGCCGCGCGCATCATCCGAGCCAACCTGGACACCCTCGGCCTGACGGGCGGTCAGCCGGCGGCCGAGCCCGTCGAACGCCTCGCCGCGACGCCCTGCCCGACCGAGCCGTACGACGTCGCGTACCTCGACCCGCCCTACGCGCTCTCGGCCGGGGAACTGGCGAAGGTGCTGGTCACGCTCGCCGACAACGGCTGGCTCGCCGACGGCGCCCTCGTCGCGGTCGAGCGCGCGTCGCGCGATCCGCAGTGGCTCTGGCCGCAGGGCTTCGAGTCGCAGCGCTCCCGCGCGTACGGCGAGGGCACGGTCTGGTACGGTCGCCGCCGAGCCCGGTAAGCGACCGGCCCATACGCCCTCTGAGCGGCCAGAATTTGTACGGCCGCGCGACAAATCCCCAACGACCGCAGCGGCGCCGACGACGACGACACACTCTGCCGAAGACGACAAGGACTGTCTCGTGGACTCCACCCCCGCCCTCCCGCACAAGCAGGTCCGCCGCGTGGTCTGCCCCGGCTCCTTCGACCCGGTCACCAACGGCCACCTCGACGTGATCGGCCGGATGTCGCTGCTGTTCGACGAGGTGGTGGTCGCGGTGGGCAAGAACGCCGGGAAGAACGGCCTGTTCGGCTTCGCCGAGCGGGCCGAGATGATCCGCGAGGTCACCGCGCACCTGCCGAACGTCGCGGTGGAGGTCTTCGACGGGCTGCTGGTCGACTTCTGCGTGGAGCGCGGGATCAAGGCCATCGTCAAGGGCCTGCGGGTCGGCGACTTCGACTACGAACTGCAGATGTCCCAGATGAACCACCGGCTGGCCGACGTCGAAACCCTGTTCGTGGCCGCCAACCCGCTCTACAGCTTCCTGTCCTCCTCGCTGATCAAGGAGGTCTGCCTGCTCGGCGGCGACGTGTCCGGGCTGCTGCCCGACACTGTGCTCGACCGCCTGGTGGAGCGGCTGCGCAAGTAGCGGCGCGCCGGACACGCCGCACGCCGCGTGTTTCCGCCACTGCGTTTGGTCAATGTGCGAACAGTCGTACGGGCCGCCGGGCCGGCATCGATATGACTGAACGTCACCGGGTGAACACGTCCACGTGAGGGACGACGGCTCGGCGGCCGCCGTCTGATCCGATTTCAGACACCTTGTCCGCACGGGAAAATCCGGCATTCGGGGTGAGACCGGTGTTTCCGGCAGGCTGCGCAATCCGGGCACTGCCCTCGCGCACTGAGCCGTACGGGGTACCGTTGGCGGGACGCCCGTACCCGGGCGCCGTCCGTGAAGCCAGGGAGTGCCAGTCCGGTGGACGTTAACGCCAAGATCGACGAGCTCATCGAGATCGTGGAGAGCGCGCGCGCGATGCCGATGTCAGCCTCGTGCGTGATCAATCGTGCGCAGGTGCTCGACCTGCTCGACGACCTCAAGCGCGCACTGCCCGAGGAGATGGACCACGCGCGCAGGGTGCTGGCGGATCGCGAGTCGGTCATGGAGGACGGGCGGCGCGAGGCCGAGCGGATGCTGGAGCGCACTCGCACCGAGCGCGACTCGATCATCGGCAACACGGACGTCTCGCGCGAGGCGCGCGGTTCGGCCGAGCGGATCCTGGGCGACGCCCGGCGCGAGGCCGAGCAGATGCGGGCCGAGGCCGAGGACTGGGTCGACCAGAAGCTGGCCAACTTCGAGGTCGTGCTCACCAAGACCATCCAGGCGGTCGGCCGCGGCCGGGAGAAGATGCGCGGCAGCACCAACCCGATGGAGGAGCTGGGCCGGCACGTCGACGAGCAGGACGCGGTCTCCGAGGAGCGGCGCCGCTCGCGCGACTTCTCCGGCGGCGAGACCGGCAGCTTCGACGGCTACGAGAGCCAGGACTTCACCGTGAACGCCTTCAGCGAGGCGGAGCGTCCTTACGAGCAGCACGAGTACAACCAGGACGCTTACGCCGAAGTGCAGGCTGATTACGCCACCACGGGCGCGTACGACACCGGCGGCCAGCAGGAGGCCTACGGCTACGAGCAGGGTGCGTACGACCAGGGCGCGGCACACGGCTACGGCACCGGCGAGTTCCACACCGACCCGCAGGCGGCCGGCCAGTACGGCGCCCCTCCGGCCGAGTACGCCGACGCTTACAACTCGGGCCAGTACGCCCTGCCGCCGCAGCAGCAGCGCCAGGCGCCCCCGTCGAACTACCCGGCCGACGAGACCTCGTACTTCGACACCGGCCTGATCGACGTGCGCCAGTTCCAGCACGACGGCTACTCGCGCTGACCCACGCCCGCTTCGCCGTCCGCCCTATAACGGCGAGGGGCCGCGCAGCTTCCCGGTACCGCGTCGAGCATCGATGCGTGTGCCGCTGAGCTGCGCGGTTCCGTGTCTACAGCGCCGACTTGGTAGACTGGTCGGCCGGTTACGTTGTACCCACTCCCGCGCCCATGGAAGTAGTCATGCCTGCCCCGCAGAAGCCGCGTCGCCCCGACGCCAGGTCGCCGTTCGTCTTCGACGTGCGGGACCTCGGCCGCCGGGCCGGTTCCATGCGCCAGTTCGACCGGGACGTGCCCGCCTCGGACCTGCTCGGCGCGAAGGGCACGATGGACGACCTCTACTCGACGCAGGGCGCCGACCTGCTGCTCGACCTGCGGATCGAGTCCGTGGTCGAGGGGGTCCTGGCCACTGCCCGGATCTCCGGCGACCTGGCCGCCCAGTGCGTGCGCTGCCTCGACCCGGTCGAGGTCGAGGTGGACGCGGACTTCCAGGAGCTGTTCTACTACGACGCCGCCGACCTCTCCGAAGAGGAGGTACAGGAGGGGCAGTTCGTGATCGAGGACCTGATCGACGTCGAGGCGCTGGCGCACGACGCGATCATGCTGGAGCTCCCGCTCCAGCCGCTATGCCAGGACGACTGCCCCGGCCTGTGCGCCGAGTGCGGCGCGCGGCTGGCCGACGACCCGGAGCACGGGCACGACACGGTCGACCCGCGTTGGGCGGCGTTGAGCGGACTGACCCTGCCGGGCGGCGGCCGGGAAGCGGCGGGGGAGCCCGGCGAGCAGTGACGTGAGACCACCCGGCGCGGTCCAGTACCCTCGTCGGGGACAACTGCGGGATCGGCGGCCACGCTTGGCCGCCCCCGGCAGGTGAACAGAAGAGCTTACAATTCAACACCGGCAGCAATGACAGTACCCTTCGGCGGCTTGGCGGCCCCGGCGGGCGATGACCAGGAGAGTTCGAACCGTGGCCGTTCCGAAGCGCAAGAAGTCCCGCAGCCGTACCCGTTCGCGGCGGGCCCAGTGGAAGGCCGCGCCGCTGACCCTGGTGCCCTGCGACCGCTGCGGCGAGACCAAGCTGCCGCACACGCTGTGCCAGAACTGCGGCACCTACGGCAAGCGCCAGGTCATCGCGGTCTAACGGCCGGGAGCCGCTCGTGACCGATTCCCAGACGCCCCCCGCCGTGCTTGAGCAGCGGCTCGGTCTGCCGATCGACCCGCCGCTGCTCGAGCGCGCGCTGACCCACCGCTCGTTCAGCTACGAGAACGGCAACGTGCCGACCAACGAGCGCCTGGAGTTCCTCGGCGACTCGGTGCTCGGCCTGGTGGTCACCAGCACCCTGTACGACACGCATCCGGACCTGCCCGAGGGGCAGCTGGCCAAGTTCCGCTCGCACGTGGTCAACTCGCGTGCGCTCGCGGACGTGGCCCGCACCCTGGGCCTGGGCGAGTTCCTGCGCCTGGGCAAGGGCGAGGAGTCCACCGGCGGCCGGGACAAGTCCTCGATCCTGGCCGACACGATGGAGGCGCTGATCGGCGCGGTCTACCTGGACCACGACCTGGAGGCGGCCGGCGGGCTGATCCACCGGCTCTTCGACGGCCTGATCGAGGCCTCGGCCGGGCTCGGCGCCGGGCTGGACTGGAAGACCTCGCTGCAGGAGCTGACCGCCGAGCACTCCCTCGGCGTGCCGCAGTACCTGGTGACCGAGGACGGCCCGGACCACGACAAGTTCTTCTCCGCGCGCGTCCGCGTCGCCGACCGCGAGTACCCGCCGGGCCGCGGCCGCTCGAAGAAGGTGGCCGAGCAGATCGCCGCCGAGCACGCCTACCGGGCCATCAGGTCCGTGTTCGGCTCGGCCAAGGCGGAGCCCGATGCCGGAGCTGCCTGAGGTCGAGGTGGTGCGCCGCGGTCTGGAGCGCTGGACCGCAGGGCGCACGGTGGCGAAGGCCGAGGTGCTGCACTCGCGCGCGATCCGCCGGCACGTCGAAGGCCCCGAGGACTTCGCGGCCAGGCTGTCCGGCCGGGTGTTCGGCACGGCACGGCGCCGCGGCAAGTACCTGTGGATTCCGCTGCGCAGCGCGACACAGGCCACTGACAATGTTGCCGACGACGACGACGCCGACGACACCGCTGACGAGGCGCTGCTCGGCCACCTCGGCATGAGCGGCCAACTACTCCTGCAGCCGGTCGACGCTCCCGACGAGACACACCTTCGCGTGCGCGTCACCTTCACCGACGCCGGACCCGAACTGCGCTTCGTCGATCAGCGCACCTTCGGCGGCCTGTCCGTCGAAGCCGTCGAGCACGGCGTACCCGTGTCCGTCGCGCACATCGCCCGCGACCCGCTCGACCCCGAGTTCGACGACAAGGCGTTCATCGCCGCCCTACGCGCCAAGAACACCGGGGTCAAGCGCGCACTGCTCGACCAGTCGCTGATCAGCGGCGTCGGCAACATCTACGCCGACGAGGCGCTGTGGCGCGCCGAGCTGCACTTCGAGCGGCCCACCGGAGGACTGAGCGGGCCCGAGGCGGCCAGACTGCTCGCCGCCGCGCGCGACGTGATGGCCGAGGCACTGGCCGTCGGCGGCACCTCGTTCGACTCGCTGTACGTCAACGTCAACGGCGAATCCGGGTACTTCGCCCGCGATTTGAACGCCTACGGCCGGGCCGGGCAGCCGTGCGCGCGGTGTCAGACCCCGATCGTGCGCGTCCCGTTCATGAACCGATCGTCGTACTACTGCCCGCACTGCCAGCAGCCCGCGCGCTGACGCGGCGTCGACCCGCTCCGCGGCGTGCCGGGGCACCGCGTGCGGCCCTGGATAATGGGTGCATGAGCGCGCAGCGGGACCAGGAGATCGAGGCCGAGTACCGGACGGCCGAGGCGCAGCTGCTGCGCCGCTGGCCGGAGACCAAGCTCGAACCCTCACGCGACCGGATCGAGGCCCTGATGGACCTGCTCGGCTCGCCGCAGCGGGCCTATCCGGCGATCCATCTGACCGGCACCAACGGCAAGACCACCACCGCGCGGATGATCGACGGGCTGCTGCGCGCGCTGAACCTGCGCACCGGCCGCACGACCAGTCCGCACCTGGAGGAGATGCGCGAGCGCATCTGCCTGGACGGCGAGCCGATCTCGCGGGAGCGGTTCGTCGAGGTGTACCGCGACGTCGAGCCGTTCGCCGACCTGGTCGACCAGCGACAGCCACACCCGCTGTCCTTCTTCGAGATGATCACCGGCATGTCCTACGCGGCGTTCGCGGACGCCCCGGTGGACGCGGCGATCGTCGAGGTCGGGCTCGGCGGCACCTGGGACGCGACCAACGTGATCGACGCGCAGGTCGCCGTCGTGACGCCGATCTCGCTGGACCACACGCACCTGCTCGGCGACACCGTCGAGGACATCGCCTACGAGAAGTCCGGCATCATCAAGGCCGGCGCGCTGGCCGTCCTCGCGCAGCAGCCCTTGGAAGCCGCGCAGGTGTTGCTGCGCCACGCCGCGGACGTCGGTGCGACCGTCGCGCGCGAGGGCATCGAGTTCGGCGTGATGGACCGTCAGCTCGCGGTAGGGGGCCAGCAGCTCGTCATCAAGGGCCTCTCTCAGGAGTACGACGACATCTACCTACCGCTGTACGGGGCGCATCAGGCACACAACGCCGCGTGCGCCATCGCCGCGGTCGAGGCGTTCCTCGGCGCCGGACAGGGCGGCGGCAGCCTGGAGCCGGAGCTGGTGCGCGAGGCCCTCGCCGCCACCACCTCGCCCGGCCGGCTCGAAGTGGTCCGCCGCAGCCCCACGGTGCTGATCGACGCGGCGCACAACCCCGGCGGCGCGCTGGCCACCGCCGAGGCGGTCGCCGAGGAGTTCGCGTTCGACCACCTGGTCGGAGTGGTCGCGGCGATGCGGGACAAGGACGTGCGCGGCGTGCTCGAAGCCTTCGAGCCGGTGCTGACCGAGGTGGTGATCACCCGTAACTCCACGCTGCGGGCGATGCCGGTGGAGGAACTGGCCGCGATCGCCGTCGAGGTGTTCGGCGCGGACCGGGTCACCGCGGTCGGGCGGCTGGACGACGCGATCGACCAAGCGATCGGGCTGGCCGAGGCGGGCGTGCCCGACGCGTCCTTCGGCGCAACCGGTGTGCTGATCACCGGATCGGTCGTGACGGCGGGCGAGGCCGGGCGGTTGCTGCGCCGCTGAGCGCGGCTGCTTCAATGGAAGCCGGTACCGCGAACCGGTAGTACAAATGCGAACCGGTATTACAAAGCAGGGCAAGTACGCGAGACAAGTAACCGTCACTCGGCAGAAAGGGCGATCCGATGCGCCGGATGGCCGCCTCCGTCCTGGTCTTCGAGGCGTTCATCGCCCTGTTCTTCGGCCTGGTCGTGGGCAAGCTGCACCCGTCCGACGACTGGCTGGTCGCCGTCGTGCTCGGCGTCGTGTCCGTCCTGCTGTCCGGGATGATGCGCTTCCGCTGGGCCTACCAGGTCGGCTGGGCGCTGCAGGTCGGCTTCATCGGCGCCGGGTTCCTGGTCACCGACATGTTCGTCCTCGGCGTCGTGTTCGCCGCGATCTGGTGGGCCGGGCTGCACTTCGGGGCCAAGGGCGAGCAGATCAAGGCCGAGCGGATGGCCGCCTACGAGGCGGCGCAGGCCCGCGCGGCCGAAGGCGGGACTGACGGGGCCGACGAGGCCGGCGGGGCCGTTGGGGAGAGTGACGGGGCGCGCACGGAAAGCGGCGCTTCAACTTCTACAAGCCGTCCTGGTGTGGGAGCCCGGTGATCTGGGTCATACCATCGAAAGAACGTAAGACGTCGAGGTGGACGTCGCAGGACTGCATGAGGAGATGATGGTGGCGACCCCTGTGGAACGCTCGCTCGTGTTGGTGAAGCCGGACGGCGTGAAGCGCTCGCTGATCGGTGAGATCATCCGCAGAATCGAGGCCAAGGGGATCCGGGTCGTGGCGCTGGAGCTGCGCTCGCTGCCGCGCGAACTGGTCGAGGAGCACTACGCCGAGCACGAGGGCAAGCCGTTCTTCGAGCCGCTGGTCTCCTTCATGACCTCCGGGCCGGTGGTCGCGATGATCATCGAGGGCCACCGCTGCATCGAGGCGTTCCGCACCCTGTCCGGAGCCACCGACCCGGTCAAGGCCGCCCCCGGCACCATCCGCGGCGACCTGGCCACCGACATCGGCACCACCGTGGTGCAGAACCTGGTGCACGGGTCGGACTCGCCGGTCTCCGCCGAGCGCGAGATCAAGCTGTTCTTCCCCGAGGAGGGCTGACCGGGGCGGCGCCGCCCCCACCACGGCGGCGTCGCACGATACCCACAGCCCCCGCACCTGACGCAGCGTCACGAACGGATCGCATCCGTCGTGACGCTGCGTCATTTCCGGCGAGCCCATCGGCCGAAGATCACCCTCTTGGTCCCTCATCCGGTGGAACCGCCGTTTCCTTGGCGCGAATCGGCGGGAAGCACCCGTACTGTCTGAAGACGGGCGCGGTCGCATCGCGGAAGGTAGCTGGTACGAACATGGGCATGTCGGTTGTGGGGCGCGACATCGCGGTGGATCTGGGCACGGCGAACACGCTGGTCTACGTGCGCGGCAAGGGGATCGTGCTCAACGAGCCGTCCGTCGTCGCCGTCAACACGCACAACGGCGCCGTGCTGGCGGTGGGCTCGGAGGCGAAGAAGATGATGGGCCGCACCCCCGGCAACATCGTCGCCATCCGCCCGCTCAAGGACGGGGTGATCGCGGACTTCGAGATCGCCGAACGGATGTTGCGCTACTTCATCCGCAAGGTGCACCACCGCCGGCTGCTGGCCCAGCCGCGCGTGGTCATCTGCGTGCCGAGCGGGATCACCGGTGTGGAGCGGCGCGCGGTCGAGGACGCCGCGGACGCGGCCGGCGCCCGCCAGGTGCACCTGATCGAGGAGCCGATGGCCGCCGCGATCGGCGCCGGGCTGCCGATCCAGGAGGCCACCGGCAACATGGTGGTCGACATCGGCGGCGGCACCACCGAGGTGGCCGTCATCTCGTACGCCGGCATCGTCACCGCCTCGTCCATCCGCACCGCGGGCGACGAGCTGGACAACGCGGTCATCCAGTACGCCAAGAAGGAGTACTCGATGCTGCTCGGCGAGCGCACCGCGGAGGAGCTGAAGATCACCATCGGCTCGGCCGACGAGGGCGACCCCGAGCTGCACGCCGAGGTGCGCGGCCGGGACCTGGTCTCCGGGCTGCCCAAGATCATCGTGCTGACCTCCACCGAGATCCGCCGGGCGATCGACGAGCCGCTGGCCGCGATCGTCGACTCGGTCAAGGAGACCCTGGACAAGTGCCCGCCGGAGCTGTCCGGCGACATCATGGACCGCGGCATCGTGCTGACCGGCGGCGGGGCGCTGCTGCGCGGCCTGGACCAGCGGCTGCGCCGGGAGACCGGGATGCCGGTGCTGATCGCGGAGAACCCGCTGGACTCGGTGGTGCTCGGCTCCGGCCGCTGCGTGGACGAGTTCGACGCGCTGCGGCCGGTACTCGGCGCGCAGACCCGCCGTTAGCCCGCAGACCCGCCGCCCTGATGAAGGACCCTGCATGAAGGACGCCTCATGACGGACCCCGCGATATGCGCGACACCCGGCGCACCCGCGTCGTCCTCGCGGCATTGCTGCTCGGCGGCTTCGCACTGATCACCCTGGACGCGAACGGGGACCGCCCCGGCGCGCCCGGACCGCTCGGCAAGGTGCGCTCGGCCGGCCAGGCGGTGTTCGGCCCGGTAGAGCGCGCGTCCGACGGCGCGGTGCGCGGGGTCGGCTCGCTGTTCACCGGCTGGGGCCACTCCGACGCGGACAAGTCGCGCATCACCCGGCTGACCGCGCAGGTCTCCTCGCTCAAGTCCCGGCTGGAGACCGGCGGGGAGACGCAGGCGCGCGCCACGCAGCTCGACGGACTGCTCAAGCTCACCTCGCTCGGCGGCCTGACCACCGTGCCCGCGCGGCTGATCGGCCTGGCCCCCGCGCAGGACGGCACCTGGGCGGCCACCATCGACGCCGGATCGCGCGACGGGGTACGCGAGAACCAGACCGTCATCGACGGCGACGGACTGGTCGGGCGCACCACGGACGTCGGCCCGGACACCGCGACGGTGCTGCTGGCGATGGACCCGGCTTCCACGGTCGGGGTCCGGCTGGCCGGTGCGGGCACCATCGGCACCGCGACCGGTCAGGACCCGCACACCCTCAAGGTCCAGTTCCTAGACCCGCAGCTCCAGGTCAAGCCGGGCGCGGTCGTGGTAACCCTCGGCTCGGCAGGTGACGCACCGTTCGTGCCGGGTGTCCCGGTGGGCGTCGTGCGCTCGGTCCAGCCGACGCCTGGAGCGCTGACCCGCACGGTGCTCGTGACGCCTTACGTCGACGCGACGTCAGTCGACACCGTGGCCGTAGTCGTCCAGCCGCCGCGTACCGATCCGCGTAACGCGATGGTTCCCGGCGCGCACTGACCCGACCCGGAGGTCACCCATCATGCGAACCCTGTTGCGCGTGGCGCTGGTCGCCGTCACGGCGATCTTCGTACTCGCGCTGGAGCTGTCCGTCGCGCCGCGTCTGCACCTGCCTTACGCCGTGCCTGACCTGGTACTGCTCGCCGTGCTCGCCTTCGCGGCGGGCTGGGGCACGACCGGCGGCGCGGTCTGCGGCTTCGTGCTCGGACTGGCTCAGGACCTCGCGCCGCCCTCAGTCGGCGCGCTCGGCCGGCACGCGCTCGTGCTGGCGCTGATCGGCGCGCTCGCCGGCAGCGCGGTGCGCGAGATGCGCCGGTCCGCGCTGCGCACCAGCCTGCTGGCCGGGATGTACGCCGCCGCCGCGCTGGTCCTCAACCTGCTGATCGGCCTGGTCCTGGGCGACGGCATCGGGGTCTCACACTCGGGCCTGCTGCTCGCGCTGACGGCGACCGCGCTGTACACCGCGGTCGCCACGCCGCTGATCGTGCCCGGCCTGGCCGCGCTCGCCCGGCTGGTCGACGGGCCCGGCGCCGGCTTCCTCGCCCCGGTCGGCAACGCAGTCCACGGACCCGCGCACACCGGCCCGGCGCACACCAGCCCCGGCCTGCACCCCGAGGGGGAAGGGGCGTGACCCGCATGTTCCGCGACACGCGCGTGACCCAGCCGGCCCGCAGCCGTATGGCGGTGGTGCAGGTCCTCGTCCTCGCGCTGCTGGTCACGCTCGGCGCGCGGCTGTGGTTCCTCCAAGTGCACTCCGGCAGCGAGTTCCAGCAGGCCGCCGCCGCCAACGATCTGCGCACCGTCGCGACCGCCGCCGTGCGCGGCTCGATCCTGGACGACCAGGGCCGGCCGCTGGTCGACAACCGCACCACGCTGCAGGTGACCGTCGATCTCGGCACCCTGGCGCAGCAGCGCGACCAAGGCAGGGCGGAGCTTCAGAAGCTCGCGGCGCAGCTCGGCGTTCCCGCGTCACAGGTGCAGCAGCGCGCGCGGCTGTGCTCGCCGACGGTCGGTCAGCCGTGCTGGACCGGCTCGCCGTACCAGCCGGTGCCGGTCGCTCAGGACGTGCCGGTGCGTACCGCGGTCAAGATCATGGAGGAGAACGACGCGTTCCCGGGCGTCACCGTCGAACCGGCCGCCGCCCGCGTGTATCCGAAGCCGTACGGAGTGCAGGCCGCGCAGGTGCTCGGGTACCTCTCGCCAGTCAGCCCGGGCGAGCTGTCCGCGCCCGGCTCTACGTATCAGCCGACGGATATGGTCGGCCGCTCCGGTTTAGAGCAGACCTACGACCAGCAGCTACGTGGCACCCCAGGAGTCGCACAGGTGTCCGTCGACAACCTCGGCCGGGCGGTACGCACCGTCTCCGAGACCGCGCCGACCCCCGGCGACGACGTGGTCACCACCCTGGACGCGCACATCCAGAGCATCGCCGAGCAGCAGCTGGCCACCGCGATCAGCAACGCCCGCAAGGGCTGGGACAAGGGCACGAACGCGGCCTACCGCGCCGACTCGGGAGCCGTCGTCGTGCTCGACGTGCACACCGGCGGCGTCGTCGCGATGGCCACCTACCCCAGCTACGACCCGGCCGTGTGGAGCGGCGGCATCAGCTCCGCCGACTACGCCCACCTGATCAGCCCGAAGGCCGGCACCCCGCTGCTGGACCGCGCGTACCAGGGCCAGTTCGCCCCCGGTTCGACCTTCAAGCTGATCACCGCCTCGGCGATGCTGCATGACGGCTTCTCGTCGAAGGCCACCTACGACTGCTCGCCCGACTTCGCCATCGGCAGCCAGGACTTCCACAACTTCGAGGGCGAGTCCTACGGCCCGATCACCCTGAAGCGCACCATCGAAGTGTCCTGCGACACGGTCTTCTATCGGGCCGCCTACCAGATGTGGCTGGCCGACGGCGGAAACCGCCCGGTCAAGAACCCCAAGGACCCGGTGCAGACGATGGCCCGCGAGTACGGCCTCGGCCGGCCGACCGGCATCGACCTGCCCGGCGAGGCCGGCGGCGACGTGCAGACCCGCCAGGAGAAGCAGGCCACCTGGGACCGGATGAAGGGCGTCTGGTGCAACCGCGCCACCACCGGCTACCCCGAGGTCGCGCGCACCGATCCGGCCCGGGCCGCGTACCTGAAGCAGATCGCGTACGAGAACTGCCAGGACGGCTGGCAGTTCCGCGGCGGCGACGCGGTGATCGAGGCGATCGGCCAGGGCGGCATCCTGGTCACCCCGCTGCAACTCGCGCGCGCGTACGCGGCGTTCGCGAACGGCGGCACGCTGCTGCGGCCGCACCTGGAGAAGGCGGTCATCTCGCCCACGGGCAAGGTCGTCTCGACCTTCCAGCCGAAGGTGGACGGGCACGTGCCCGTCTCCGCCAAGACGCGTGCGTTCCTGCTCAACGCCTTCGAGGGCGTCGCGCAGGAGGGCACTGCGATGGGCGTGTACGGAATCTGGCCGCAGAACCAGATCAAGGTGGGCGCCAAGACCGGTACCGCCGACGTCTACGGCAAGCAGGCCACGTCCGTCTTCGCCTCGTTCCTGCCGGCCGACCACCCGCAGTACGCGGTCGCGATGATGGTCTCCCAGGGCGGCCAGGGCGCGCTGACCTCGGGTCCGGCGGTGGAGAAGATCGAAGAGGCACTGTACGGCGTGCAGAATGGTGCGGTCGTGCCTAAGGCGGCGCTGCTGTCTCAGCCGCCGGCGCAGCTTCCGCAGATCCGTCCCGACGGAACGCTCGTCGAGCCGGCCTCCCAGATCCTCCCGCCGCCTTACGGACCGCCGCCTGGCCTGTCTGTAGCGCAGGTCTTGCCGCCGACGCACAATGCTCCGACTGAATACGTCGCCGCGTCGCTGTACCTGCCAGAACGCCGTTACGCAGACCTCTACCGAGCAGGGGCGCTGAAGTGATCATCGGCGAGAAGGCGCTCGGCGTACCGGCGGTCGGCATCGCGCTGCCGGACACGCCGTCCGGCCGGATGCGCGCGGCCGCCCGGCGCGGCGGGGCGCTGCGCCGGTTCGACTGGCCGCTGACCGGCTCGGCGGTGGCGCTCGCGCTGATCGGCGCCGTGCTGGTCTGGTCGGCCACCCGCGAACGCAGCCGGCTGACCGCCGGAGATCCGCAGTACTTCCTCAAGCGGCACCTGCTGAACCTCGCGGTCGGACTAGTACTGGCCGCGATCGTCAGCGCGCTGGACCACAAGCGGCTGCGCGCGATGACCCCGGTGGTGTACGTGTTCGCCCTGCTGGGCCTGCTCGCGGTGCTCTCGCCGCTGGGCTCGACCGTCAACGGCGCCCGGTCCTGGATCGAGCTCGGCGCCGGATTCTCGATCCAGCCGGCCGAGTTCGCGAAGGTCGGCGTGGTGATGGCGGTCGCGATGGCGCTGGCCGCGCGGCCGACCGTGCGCCGGTCCCCCGACCTGCTGGCCCCGGTGTTCGACGAACGCCGGTCCGACTTCGTGCCCACGACGCGCCAACTCGGCATGGCGCTGCTGTGGGCGGCGCTGCCGATGGGTCTCATCGCGCTGCTCCCCGACCTCGGCACGACCATGGTCGTGGTGGCGACGATTGTCGGCATGGTGGTCGTCTCAGGCGTGCGGCTGCGCGTTATGGCTCTGCTGACAGTGGTTGCCGCGGCGGGCGTGACCGGGATCGTGAAGTTCCACCTGTTGGCCGCGCACCAGGTCAACCGGTTCGCCGCGTTCGCGGATCCGAACCTGGACCCGCGGGGCGTCGGCTACAACACGCACCAGGCGCGTTTGGCCATCGGCTCCGGCGGGATCTTCGGCCAGGGGCTGTTCCACGGCGCGCAGACCAACGGTCAGTTCGTTCCCGAGCAGCAGACCGACTTCGTGTTCACGGTGGCCGGCGAGGAGCTCGGCCTGGTCGGCGGGCTGCTGCTGATCGGGCTGTTCGGCGTGCTGCTGTGGCGGGCCTGCGTGATCGCGCGGGCCGCGTCCGAGCCGTTCCCGATGCTGCTGGCGGCCGGGGTGGTGTGCTGGTTCACCTTCCAGACCTTCGAGAACATCGGCATGACGCTCGGGATCATGCCGGTGGCCGGCATCCCGCTGCCGTTCGTCTCCTACGGCGGCTCGGCCCTGCTGGCCTTCTTCGCCATGGTCGGCCTCGTCGTGAACGTCGAGATGCGCCGGGTGCGGGGCCGCTGAGCGGTGGCGCCCGAGCTGGAGAAGACGCCCGGCCCCGAGCCGGCGGCCCCGCCCGAGCCCGTTCCCGTGCCCGGCCCCGAGCCGGCGGCCTACCTGCCGTTGCGCTTCGTCGACGTGGCGGTGCCGCTGCCGAGCACGAACCCGGTGGTGGTGCTGCAGGAGGTCGACCCGCCCGGGCGGTTGCTGCGC
>JBOHCW010000049.1:0-2742 GCA_050725375.1 Actinocrinis sp.
GGGCTAAGGCGCAGGGCTACCGGATAGCCAGCCGAGGACGGGTGTCCAACGAGCTGATCATGAGCTACCGCGAGGCTAAGGACGAGGCCGGGATCAGGTCGTGAGCAGGCTGGTGCGGACGGCGGTAACTGGTGCGGCCGTCGCGTCAACGCGTGCGCTCTGCTCGGCGACGTAGTCCGCGACGCAGGCCGGGGGCAGGTTGAACCAGCGCAGCGCTTCAAACGCGTAGGCGAGGCCGGTCGGTCCGAAGTTCGCCTCGTCGGGCTCGGGTCGCTCGGTGAGGATGGCGCGCGCGCGTTCCAGATAGCCGGCCAGCGCATCCTCGCCTTCACGGGCGCGGCGCGGCGGCGCCTGGAGCGTTCCGTCGGCGGCGTACCGCAGATCGGACAGGCGCAGCGGTGGGCGCGGTACGCCCTGGCGGTGGCGCCACAGGCCGGTCTCGGGGTGGAAGCTGTAGTCGTCGAGCAGCCGGTATCCGTATGCCGCGATCAGGTCCACGGCCTCGATCAGGTAGTCGGCGACCGCGTCGGAGATGAAGTAGTTGAAGTTCAGCCGCGCCCAGCCGGGCTTGATGCCCTCGCAGCCCAGGCCGATCTCCTCCTGGAACGCGCGCGAGCGCTCCTGGTCGATCGCCAGCAGCCGGTGGCCGTAGGGGCCCGCGCACGAGCAGCCGCCGCGCGCCTGGATGCCGAACAGGTCGTTGAGCAGCGCGACCACGTAGTTGTGGTGCAGGTGCAGCTCGCCGTGGCGCAGCCGTAGCGAGACGATGGACAGGCGCCGGGTGGTGGTGTTGCCGAGCACGTCGATGTTCTCGTTGGCCGACCAGCGCTCGACCGCGCGCTTCCAGAGCCGTTCCTCGTTGGCCTGGATCGTGTCGGTGCCGACGGCCTGCTTGAGCGCGAAGACCAGGCCGGCCCGGATCGCCTCGACGATCGCGGGGGTGCCGCCCTCCTCGCGGGCGACCGGGTCGTCGAGGTACTGGTGGTCGACCGGGTCGACGAACGCGACCGTGCCGCCGCCGGGGATCGTCGGCACCCGGTTGGCGATCAGTTCGCGCCGCACGACCAGGACTCCGGGGGTCTGCGGGCCGCCGGGGAACTTGTGCGGCGACAGGAAGATCGCGTCCTTGTGGTCGCCCGCGCCGGGTGCGGATTCGGCCGCGCGGATCGGCACGTACGGGCCGGCGGCGGCATAGTCCCAGAACGCGAGGGCGCCGTGCGCGTGCAGGAGCGCGGAGATCGCGTCCGCGTCGGTGAGGATGCCGGTCACGTTCGAGGCGGCGGAGAAGCTGCCGATGCGCAGCGGCCGGTCGGCGTATCGGTCGAGCTCGCGGGCGAGCATCGCCGGGTCGATGTGGCCGTCCTCGTCGGCGTCGATGACCACGACGTCGGCGTAGGTCTCGCGCCAGGGCAGTTCGTTCGAGTGATGTTCGTACGGTCCCACGAACACGACCGGCCGCTGGTCGGCCGGGATGCGCTCGAGCAGGCCGTGGCGGCGCGCGGGGCCGTCCGGGATGCGCAGCTCCAGGATGCCGACCAGCTTGTTGCCGGCCGTGGTGGCGCCGGAGCCGCAGAAGACGACCACGTGCCCGTCGTCGGCGCCGACCGCCTCGGCGATGGTCTCGCGGGCGTCCTCGCGCAGCCGGTTGGTGGCCAGGCCGGTGGCGGAGCTCTCGGTGTGCGTGTTGGCGTAGCGCGGCAGGACGTGCTCGCGGATCGCGTCCTCGATGAACTCCAGCGAGCGGCCGGAGGCGGTGTAGTCGGCGTAGGTGATCCGGCGCGCGCCGTACGGGCCGTCGAGCACCTCGCCCTCGCCGATCACGCCGGCCCGGATCTGCTCGACCAGGGCGGCGGCCCGCGGCGAGGGTGACGAGGCCGGCGCGTGGGGGGCGGGCCGGGCGGTGTTGATCGGCGTGCTCATGGTCGAGATGGTAATCACTGGACGGCCGGTGCGACACGGCTGGGGCCGTCCGCGCACTTTCGCACCATCGGTGGCGGCGCTGAATCCGGCCGTGCGGCATCATTGTTTGGAAGCGGCGAGGTGTTATCGCGACGCGGCGGTTTCCGATTGAATCCGGGCGTCGTGATTGTGCTTTGCTACCGCGTTCGGTGTATTACCGCCCTCCGCGTCGGTGTGCCTATCCGTGAATCCGTGCGGCCATTATGAGGAGGCCGCATTGTGCAGCGTGTTCCAGAGCCCGTAGACGGCGAGTGCGGTCGCGATTGCCGCGAGTGCGTATGCGGGGGCGCGGCGTGATCCGTGGCGGCCCGCGAAGCGCGGGTAAACGGCGAACACGATGGCCTGGCTGACCCACAGCGCGGCCAGCGAGGGTTTGATCAGATCGTCGTAGAACCGGTCCGGGTTGATCAGGCTGACCGGCGCGGCGGCGACCAGCGCGACGCCGAGGCCGGCGATGATCCGCCGCTGCGGCCAGGCGGTGACCGCGTGCACCAGGCGGCTCAGCGCCAGGTACTCGGCGAGCATGACCCCTGCGATGCTGGCCGCGACGCCGACGCCGATCGCGACGGCCAGTCCGTGGCCTGCGAAGACCTGCGCGACCGACATGCCGGGGATCTGGGTGCGGGTGAAGGCGGGGCTCTGCGAGAGCGGATACACCGCGAGCCCGACCCCGACGACGACCAGCAGGTATCCGAGCGGCAGCAGGCGTGCGACGCTCCGGGCCGGCCGGGCCAGTTCGCCGCCGAGGAAGAGCGGCAGGCTGCCGCAGATGTACAGCAGCGC
>JBOHCW010000050.1:0-14868 GCA_050725375.1 Actinocrinis sp.
TGGATGGCCGACTCCTGATCTTCGCCGGCAGGGACGCCGGCTGACGAAAATCTCCGCGGCAGATACGGCGCGAGGTGCGCCTTCACCGCGCACGGCCCGACGCCGGGGCCGCCGCCGCCGTGCGGGATGCAGAAGGTCTTGTGCAGGTTCAGGTGCGACACGTCCGCGCCGAACCGGCCCGGCTTGGCCAGGCCGACCAGGGCGTTGAGGTTCGCGCCGTCGACGTACACCTGGCCGCCGGCCTCGTGTACCGCCGCGCACACGTCGGTGATCTGCTCCTCGAACACCCCGTGCGTCGAGGGGTAGGTGACCATCAGGACCGCGAGCCGGTCGCGGTGTTCGCCGATCTTCTCGCGCAGGTCCTCCACGTCCACGTCGCCGTTGTCGCGGCAGGCGACCACGACCACGCGCATGCCGGCCATCACGGCGCTGGCCGCGTTGGTGCCGTGCGCCGAGGAGGGGATCAGGCACACCTCGCGCTGCGCCTGCCCCTGGGAGCGGTGGTATGCGCGCACCGCCAGCAGTCCGGCCAGCTCGCCCTGCGATCCGGCGTTGGGCTGCACGCTGACCCGGTCGTAGCCGGTGACCTCGGCCAGCCACCGCTCCAGCTGCCCGATCAGGGTCAGGTAGCCGCCGGCCTGCTCCAGCGGCGCGAACGGGTGCACGTCGGCGAACTCCGGCCAGGTCATCGGCTCCATCTCGGTGGTGCCGTTCAGCTTCATGGTGCAGGAGCCGAGCGGGATCATCGAGCGGTCCAGCGCGATGTCGCGGTCGGAGAGCTTGCGCAGGTAACGCAGCATCGCGGTCTCGGAGCGGTGCGCGTGGAAAACCGGGTGGGTCAGGAACGCGCTGGTGCGCCGCAGCGCCTCGGGCAACGCCTCGGCAGTGGTCTCGTCCAGCGCGTGCACCTGCAGGCCATCGGCGCCGAACGCGGCCCACAGCGCCTGCAGGTCGGACCAGGTGGTGGTCTCGTCACAGGCGATCGAGACGGTGTCGGCGCTGGCCAGGCGGATGTTGATGCCGGCCAGCCGGGCGGCGTGCCACAGTTCGGCGGCGCGGCCGGGCGCCTGGACGGTGACGGTGTCGAAGAACGCCTGCGCGGTGACGTGGAACCCGGCCGCGCGCAGCCCGGCGGCCAGTACGGCGGCATACCGGTGGGCGCGGCGCGCGATCGTGGTCAGGCCCTCGGGGCCGTGGTAGACCGCGTACATCGCGGCCGTCACGGCGAGCAGGACCTGCGCGGTGCAGATGTTGCTGGTGGCCTTCTCGCGGCGGATGTGCTGCTCGCGGGTCTGCAGCGCGAGCCGGAACGCGGGGGCGCCGTCGGCGTCGACGGACACCCCGACCAGGCGGCCGGGCAGCGAGCGGGCCAGGCCCTCGCGCACGGCGATGTAGCCGGCGTGCGGCCCGCCGAAGCCGAGCGGGACGCCGAAGCGCTGGGTGGTGCCGACGGCGATGTCCGCGCCGAACTCGCCGGGCGGGCGCAGCAGGGTCAGGGCGAGCAGGTCGGCGGCCACGGCGAGCAGCGCGCCGCGGGCGTGCGCCTGCTCGGCTACCGGCGCCAGGTCGCGCACGGCGCCGGACGCGCCGGGGTACTGGGCCAGCACGCCGAAGTAGTCGACGTCGGGCAGCGGGCCGCCGGACAGGTCGGCCGCGACCAGTTCGATGCCGATCGGCTCGGCGCGGGTCTGCAGCACGGCGAGGGTCTGCGGGAACAGGTCGGCGTCGACGAGCAGGACGTTGCCCTTGCTCTTCGCCGCGCGCTTGGCCAGGGTCATCGCCTCGGCTGCGGCGGTGCCCTCGTCGAGCAGGGACGCGTTGGCCGTCGGCAGCGCGGTCAGGTCCGCGACGGTGGTCTGGAAGTTGAGCAGCGCCTCAAGCCGGCCCTGGGAGATCTCCGGCTGGTACGGGGTGTAGGCGGTGTACCAGGCCGGGTCCTCCAGCACGTTGCGGCGGATGACCGGCGGGGTGATCGTGCCGTGGTAGCCCAGGCCGATCATGGGGCGCAGCACCCGGTTGCGGGCGGCCAGGTCGCGCAGTTCGGCGGTGACCTCGGCCTCGGAGCGGGCCGGGGGCAGGTTCAGCCGCTCGGTCATCCGGATGGTGGCGGGCACGGCGGCCTCGGCCAGTTCGTCGAGCGAGCCGTAGCCGAGCAGCGCGAGCATCTTGGCCTGGTCCACGGGGCCGGGGCCGATGTGCCGGGTCTCGAACGGGGCGGCGCTTTCCAGTTCGGTCAGCGACGGCGCGGCGCTGCCGTGGGCGGGCGCGGGGTGCGGCGGGTTCGGCGCCGCCGCGTGCGTCGTGTCGTGCTCGGCCATGGCGAGCCTCCAACGGGTCCCTCCCGGCGCGCGGCGGTCGCGCGGCGGCGTCTCCCCCTCTGTCACGGGACCTGAGAGCTTCGCCGGCCTGTCCACCCCGTCACGGGGTCGGGCAGCCGGTTTTCACCGTCGGTGGAGGATCCGCGCGCCGTGGCGGCGCGGCGGCGTCCTCGCTTTCCAGAGTCGCCTGTCCCGTACGGTCCGTGTGCCTGAGAGATTCCGGGGAGGTTGCTCCTTCGGCGCCCGCAGCGCTGCGGGACTCTCCCGTCCGGGATGAACGGCTGGTGTCCACGGTAGCAGCGGCACGCGCCGATCCCGATCCTCGGTCGGCGGCGCATGACGGCGAAGTGCCCAGGTGCGGTTAACAACGCGTTACCCGCCACCACGTCAACGCGGCTGCCCGCGATAGGTCACGGGCGCGCCGTCAGGTAAGGGTCACAGGGCCGGCTCGTCCTGGCCGGGACCGTCCTCATCGCGCAGGGCGTTGGCGAGGGAGGTGGCCAGCGGCATCCCTATGCTCAGCTCGCGGCTGATCCGGGTGGCCGAGGGCAGTCCGCGCCAGCGTTCGACTTCACGCGCGGCGGTGAGCAGTTCGCTCTCGCGGGTGCTGCGGCGCACCGGCGGCATCGGCGGCGGGGCCTGGAACTCCACGTGCGCGGCGCGCTGCTGGTCCGCCAGGTCGGCCGCCTCGCCGCGCTGGGCGGGCAGTGACGCGGTGGTGGCCGCGGCGTTCGCGGCGTCGGCCCCGGCCGCGGTGACGCTCGGGATCGGTTCGCGGCCGACCGCCGGCGAGTACTGCGGGCGCGGCACCTGGGCGCCGTTGACCGGGTGCGGTGCGGCGTGACGGGTCACGGGAGCGGCGGTGACAGGGCCCTGTGCGGTGGCGGCGTCCGGGGGCTGCGTCGCACTGTGCCGGGCCCCGGCTGACGGCTCGACGGGCGCGTGAAAGGCGCCGTTCGCGGGCGTGGGTGCGGCCTGGGGCGTCGCAGGCTCGTACGCCACGGCGTGAGCGGTCGGCTGTGCGTAATCCGGCTCGGCCTCAGGCGCCGCGGCGGGCATAGGCTCGACGGGCGCCCGTACAGCGGCCACGGCCACCGCAGGCGCCGCGTTCGGGTTCAGGTCGAGCGCGCCCAGTTCGCCGAGGTTGATCTGAAGCTTCGTCAGCGGGCTGATCCGGATGCGCCAGAACCGCCCGTACAGCTCGCGGGCGGTCGCCACGGCGCCCAGCCGCATCTTCTCCTGCTCCAGCGCGCGCGGGTAGGAGTTGACCCGCCACAGCACCATGCGCCGCCACAGCTTCAGCGTCGGCCAGGGCGAGAGGAACCAGCGCGCCGCCGGGATCGCTTCGCGGTGCGAGGAGGTCGCCAGGTTCACCTGGCGGCGCACCACGTGCCGCATCAGCTCGATGAACACCACCCAGATCGCGGGCATCAGCACGTGCGCGACCCGTCCGGCCGCGCTGCCGCCGACCGAGTAGTTCAGCCACACGGTGCCGCCGGTCGCGCCGTACACGGTCCAGCGCGCGAGCGGGTGGCCCATGTCCAGGCGGGCCAGGACCAGGTCGACGCCGGAGAACACGAACACGGTCAGGTCGACCACGATCGGCACCAGCCACGCCCAGCGCGCCCCGAACGCGGGCACCATCTCCTGCGAGACGGCGCGGAAGGAGAGCACCATGCCGCCGAGCGCGATCAGGGCGGCCATGATCCCGATCACCACGGTCACCGCGGTCCAGCCGGCGCCCAGCGGCTCGACCTGCCCGCCGGGCTCCTCGTCGGCGAGCGTGCGGGCGGCCAGTGGCAGCGCCGCGGTGGCGGGCGCGGTCCGTGGTCGGGTTATCAGGCGGTCGGCTGTGGCGGTCACGGCGACTCCAGGCTGCGCGGGCGGTCGGCGGGTCCGAGCTTGCCAGAACACGCCGACGCTGTGCGACCCCGGATCGCAGATTCGTTCGAATCCGTTATCGGGCCCTCGACGCCACAGTCCCGCGACCTGCGCTGACGCCGCGTCAAGCACCGAAGAACATCGGCAACTACGCAGAGCAACCCGAGTATGTCACCCGATCGTGCGAGGATCGCAGCCGTGAAGACGCGCCGCGTGAACCCGCACTCCACACGCCGCGCCGTGCGGCCGCACGCCGTCCCCACGCAGCGACCCGAGAGCGTACCGGCGACCGCATCCACGCTCGTCGCCGGCGAGTCCGTCAGCGCCCGCGAGATCCTGCGCCTGGCCGTGCCCGCCCTGGGCGCGCTGATCGCCGAACCGCTGTTCCTGCTCGCCGACTCCGCCATCGTCGGCCACCTCGGCGCCGCGCGACTCGCCGGGCTCGGCACCTCGGGCACCGCGCTGTCCACACTCGTGAACGTGTGCGTGTTCCTCGCGTACAACACCACCGCGCAGGTAGCGCGTCTGCTCGGCGCGGGAGACCGGCGCGGCGCGCTCGCCCGCGGCGTCGACGGGGTGTACCTCGCCGCGGCGCTCGGCGTGCTGCTGGCCGTGGCCGGCGCGGCCTTCGCGCCGCAGATCGTTCACCTGCTCGGCGCCACGCCCGCCGCGACGCCCTACGCCACGACGTACCTGCGCGTCAGCTGCCTGGGGCTGCCCTCGATGCTGGCCGTCCTCGCCGCCACCGGCCTGCTGCGCGGCCTGCAGGATACGCGCACACCTTTGATCGTCGCCGCGGCCGCCGCACTCCTCAACACCCTGCTGAACTGGATCCTGGTCTACCCGGCCGGCCTCGGCATCGCCGGATCGGCTCTGGGCACCGTGCTCGTGCAGACCGCGATGGCCGCGGTGTACCTGGCCGCGGTCGCACGCGCCGCCCGCAAAAACGGCGTCCCGCTAAGGCCCAACCCGTCCGCCATACGCGCGACGCTCGGCGCGAACCTGGCCCTGTTCGCCCGTACCGCGGCCCTGCGCGCGTACTTCATCGCCGCCGTCTGGACCGCCGGCACGTACGGCACCACGGCCCTGGCCGCCCACACGATCGCCACCAATCTGTGGCTCACCCTCGCCCTGGCCCTGGACGCCCTCGCCATCGCCGCCCAAGCCCTGGTCGGCCGCGAGCTCGGTTCCGGACACATCGACCGCGTCCGCGCGACCGTGGCCCGCATGGTGCGCTGGGGCCTGGTGTTCGGCCTGGCCACCGGTCTGCTGCTGTGGGCGGCCCGCCCGCTCTACGTGCCCCTGTTCACTCCCGACCACGCCGTGCGTGACGCCCTGACGCCGGTCCTGGCGCTCGCCGCCCTCTTCCAGCCTTCGGCGGGCGCCGTCTTCGTTCTCGACGGGGTACTGATCGGCGCCGGCGACGCCGCGTACCTGGCCTGGGCCGCACTGGCGTGCACCGGCGTGTTCCTGGCAGGGCTCGCCGTCCTGCACACCGTCGGCCCGCACACCGGCACCGGCGCCCTGACCGGCCTGTGGCTCGTGATCGGCGTTTTCACCCTCTCCCGCTGGATCGCGCTCGCCCTGCGCACCCGCACCAACGCCTGGCTGCGCACCGGCGCGTTCTGACGACCCGTCAGGCCTGCCTCCGCCACCCGCCGAGCGAGAATCCTCATACGATCATCCGACCGCGCCGCCGGCACGCCCTCGGCCCGTCAACTCCCCCTCGGAGCCCGCCATGATCAGTCTCAGCTCCCTGCTGGGCATCGCCGCCGTCGCCCTCGGCCTGGTGCTCACCCCCGGACCGAACATGATCTACCTGGTCTCGCGCTCGATCACCCAGGGCAGGCGCGCCGGGCTGATCTCGCTGCTCGGCGTCGCGGCCGGATTCCTGGTCTACCTCGCGGCCGTCACCGCCGGGGTCGCGACCGTGTTCGCGCTGGTGCCCGCCCTGTACACCTCGATCAAGCTCGCCGGCGCCGGCTACCTGCTCTACCTGGCCTGGCAGGCGCTGCGCCCCGGCGGCAGGTCGGTCTTCGAACCGCAGCGGCTGCCGATCGACAGCCCGCGCCGGCTGTTCGCGATGGGCCTGGTCACCTGCCTGCTCAACCCCAAGATCGCGATCCTGTACATCTCGCTGCTGCCCCAGTTCATCGACCCGCACCGCGGCCACGTGGCCGCGCAGAGCTTCGAACTCGGGCTGGCCCAGATCACCGTCGCGCTGACCGTCAACGCTCTGATCGCGATGACGGCCGGCACCGTCGCCACCGTGCTCTCCCGCCACCCCGCCTGGCTGCGCGCGCAGCGGTACCTGGTCGGCACCGTCCTGGGCGCGCTCGCCGTGCGCATCGCCACCGAGCGCTCCAGCGCTGTCGCCGCCGCCGGGTAACCTCCGACAGAGACACAAGAAAGCATGGGGCCGAGGACTGGAGGACCGACCGTGACCGGGACCGGCAGCGGCGACCGGCTGACCGACCGGGCCGTCAACCGCGCCACGCTCGCCCGCCAACACCTCCTCCAGCGTCAGGAGGCGAGCGCACGCGACGAGATCGCGCACCTGGCCGGCATGCAGGCCCAGGCGCCGCTCGCCCCGTACGTCGGCCTGTGGACTCGACTGGAGTCGTTCGCCACCAAGGAGCTCTCAGCGCTCTACGAGCGTCGCGAAGTCGTCCGCCTCGCCCTCATGCGCGGCACGATCCACCTGGTCACCGCGCAGGACGCGCTCGCCTGGCGCGCCCTGGTCGAGCCGGTGATCACCCGGGGCACCGACGCCGCGTTCGGCAAGCACTACTCCGGCCTGGACCGCGACGCCGTCGTCGAAGCGGCGCGCGAGCTGACGGAGCAGGCACCGCGCACCTTCGCCGAACTCGGGCCCCTGCTGGCCGAACGCTTCCCCGGCCGCGACCCGGCGGCCCTTGCCCAACTCGCCCGCGCCCGTCTGCCGCTGATCCAGATCCCGCCGCGCGGCGTCTGGGGCGCCACCGGCCGCATCGCCCACACCACGGCGCGCGCCTGGCTCGGCGACGAGCGCGCCGCGCAACGCGGCCAGACACCAGAGCCACGTGAACTCGACCAGCTCGTCCGCTGCTACCTCGCGGCCTTCGGCCCCGCGACGATCATGGACGCGCAGGCGTGGAGCGGCCTGACCAAACTGCGCGAGGTCTTCGACCGCCTCGCCCCGGCCCTGCGCACGTTCACCGCCGAAAACGGCGCGCAACTCTACGATCTGCCCAACGCCCCCAGACCCGCCCCGGACGCCCCCGCGCCCGCACGCTTCCTGCCCGAGTACGACAATCTGCTGTTCTCCCACGCCGACCGCACCCGCGTGAACCCGTCGAACCACCGCATCCCGCTGTTCCCCGGCAACGGCGCCGCCCTCGGCTACTACCTGCTCGACGGCACGTGGCACGGCCTGTGGCGCATCGACCGACCGCGTAAGCCCAAGAAGCAGGCAAAGGGCGGGCAGTCCGCCACTACAGTCACCACATCCACCACAGCCGCCGCCAGGCGGGAGCAGGCACGCGGCGAGGTGCGCCTGACGATCCAACCCTTCACGCCGCTGACGGCAACCGCCCGCGACCAACTGACCACCGAAGGCCGAAACCTGCTCGCGTTCCTCGCCCCTGACGCCGCGTCAGCCGACATCCAGTTCGCCCCCGCGACCAGCTGATCCGGCCGCCGGCTTCGCGAGGTTGCCGGCACAGCACCGCCTACCCGCTCAAACGCTAAGCGGCCAGGTCCACGTGAACGGCCTCGGCGATGGCCCGCGCCAGCGGCTCCGGCTGGTCCAACGGGATCAGCGTGTACGAGTCCTGCACCTCGACCAACCGCCCCCGCGGCAGCGCCGCCGCGAGCCGCCGACCGTGCTCGAGCGGCATCACCCGGTCCTCGACGGCCCACACCACGCACGCCGGCCGGTCGAACCCGTTCATCGCCTCGGACGCCTCGCGCAGCGCCCGCTTGTCGCGCGCCATCGCGCGCAGCGCCCGTACCGTGTCGCGGCGAATCTCAGGCTGCTTCAACACCGGCGCCATCCAGCGCGCCGTCACGGCGTCGCCGCGCTTGGTCAGCCAGCCGAACGCGATCGGCAGGCGCCGCACGAAGCGCACCCGCATCTGCTGCATGAACAGCCCGAACAGCCGCGGCGACAGACGCCCCGCCGCCACCAGCGTCCTGCCGGTCAGGCCCGGCGGGAAGTTGTCGAACGCGTCGCAGGACACGAGCACGATCCGGCCGATCCTGTCGGTCCGTCCGTCCCGGCCGGTTCCGTCGCTGCTCGGACGGCCCGCGGCGCCGGCCGCCAGGACCTGCACGAGCGCGCCGCCCGTGTCGTTGCCGACGAGCGTCACCTCGCGCAGGTCAAGCGACTCCACGAATTCCCCGACCAGCCGGGCCACACCCGTCAGCGACAGATCCGCGTCCGGACCCATCGCCCGCCGGTGCGCCCCGAGCGGCAGCGTCGGCGCGACGCACCGATACCCCGCTCCCAGTTCGGCGACCACCGCGTCCCACAGCGTCGCGTCCATCAGCAGGCCGTGCAGCAGCACGACGACCGGGCCGTCCCCGCCAGTGTCCTCGTACTCGATCACGCCGGCCGAAAGCTCGACCGTGTGCTGACGCGGAACGTGAGAGGAGACCGGGCTCGCATCCGACCTCGATGTCACTGCGCCCGCTCCCGTCCCCCTGTGCCGGCTACACCCGCCCGCCACGGACCCGCGCCAGGGGCGCCGGCACCGCCCCCAGGCGTCAGGTGTCGCGTGAGGAACGAGACCTCCGCGTCCACCGCTGCCTCATGCTCGTCGAGGAACGGGGCGTAGTGCCCGCCGGGCAGCGTCACCAGTTCGCCGCGTGGCGCCCTTTCGGCCGCCTTGACACCCGGTGCATACAACGCAGCCTGATCCTGCTCGCACGCGACGACCAGCAGCGGGCAGGGCACCCGTGCCGCGTCGCGTCCGGGGCGGTAGAACATCAGACCCGCGGTCGAGCGGGCCGCCACAACCTGCCGCCACTGCGGGTACCGGTTGCCGGGGTTCAGCGCACGACCCGAGTCCTGTGCGTCCGGCGTCGTCAGGAGCGCGACCGTGCCCGGCGGGGCATCCAGCGGCACGAGGATCGGTGCACGCCCGACCAGGCCGCCCAGTATGTCCGCGAGTACCAGGCCGGCGAACCGCAGCGCGGCGCCGGGCTTCTGATGCCGCGCCGCGTTACGTGACGCGGCCGGCCCGTCGGCGTTCGGCGTCTGCGCGATCACGGCGGCGACCGGCGCACCCTGGGCCGCGACGCGCAGCACGTGCCCACCCGACGCCGAGAACCCCCACAGCGCGATCCGCGCCGGATCGACGCCCGGCAGCGTCCCCGCGAACGCGATGGCCGCGTGCCAGTCCGCGAGCTGGTCACGCAGCGGCAACACCTGCCGCGGCCGTCCGCCGCTCTCCCCGATACGCCGGTAGTCGAACGCGAGCACGCCGAAACCGGCGTCGTGGAACCGGCGCGCGAACAGGTCCGTGCCCGGTTCCTTCGTGACCGCGAACCCGCCGGCCATGATCACGCACGCGCCGTTCGCGCTCGGATAATGCCATGCCGCGCACTCGTCGCCGCCGCCGGCGAACCGCACCGCCACCCGCTCAATGCCCTCGACCTGCACTTGGGCCTGCCCCGTTCCCCGCATCGCTCCCGACCTTCCGCATCAGCGCCACACCGTGCGCACACGCCCGCACCGCGCCCTCCCGAAAAGTGAACCACGCGGTTCGCAAATCGTCCACCGCCGGGCCCGCCCGACACCCGAAGGCCGGATTAACCGCGTCCGTCCGCCTGCTGCTCACGCTCCAACGCACGCGTCAGCGCCTCGAACCCGGCCGCCACCCCGGCCGTATCGCCGCTGATCAGCCGCTCCAGCAGGAATCCGCGCAGCGTCGCCAGGACCATCTCGGCGACTTCCAGCCGCCGACGCTCACTCCACGCGTCCGGGCACGCCGACATCAGCGTCGGCAGGTATTGCGTCGAGGCCTCACGCCCAAGCCCGATGTAACGCACCGGGTCGTACATCGCCAGCCCGATCGCCTGGTCCAGCACCCGGCTCAGCCCCGCCTCCTCCGAGGTCAGGATCGGCCACACGGTGCGCACCCACGCGGCGAGCGTCAGCGAACCAGACGCGGACGCCACCGCCGCGAGCGCGTTGTCGATGCGCCGCGAACGCAACGTGAAGACCGCCTGGCTCAGCAGGTCGTCGGCGCCATCGAAGTAGTACAACAGGACTTTGTGCGTGGTGCCGGCCGCGCGCGCCGCGCGACGCAGCGAGAAGTCGACCAGACCGTTGACCGCCAGGTCGTCCGTCACGCGGTCCAGCAACTCGCGCCGCCGGGCCTCACCGCGCGGCGAGCCGGCCGAGCGCCGGTAGCCCGCCGCCGTCGCGACGCCCTCCATCGAAGCATCGACGCGATCCACGCAGAGTCCTCACGCACTCGGTCCGCATGCGCCGGCGACCCGTCGTCGTCGCGCTCACCTTCACCTTAGGCAGTTTCACCTTAGGCAGTCTGGCGCACGGTCCCGGCGCTTACGCGGTCTCCTGCGCCGCCGCGTCCTCGGCGGCCTCCGCCTTGCGGCACGCGTCCTGCGGCAGGTTCGCCTCCGCCCACTGCGCGATCTGCACCAGCGCGGGCATCAGCGCCCTGCCCCGCTCCGTGAGCGCATAGCTGACGGCGACCGGCGGACCCGCGTCCACCGTCCTGCTGACCAGGCCGCCCGCGGTCAGCTCGGCCAGCCGGTCCGAAAGCATCGAGTCGCTGATGGCGTCGATCGCGCGCGACAGTTCCCGGAATCCCGCCGGGCGTGCGGCCAGGTGGCCGAGCGCGACCGCGTTCCAGCGCTTGCCCAGGAACCGGAACGCCCGTTCCAGGTGCTCGGCGCGCGGGACGCAAGCCTCGGGATCGGTCGCCGGACGTGCGGGCGCAGATACCGGTGCCGGCACGGATACGGGCACCGGCGCGAGTGCGGACCCTCGCGCGGACTCGGCATCGACAACCATGCGGAACATTCTACCTTCGCTAGCTGCTAGTGTTTTCATAGCGACATCGAGATTGGGAGCGAATATGGCCGACTACGGACACAGCCTCGTCTTCGGCACGTTCCTGACGCCGCAGAACGCGCATCCGCACGAGGCCGTCCGGCTCGCCGAACTGACCGAGCGCGCCGGACTGGACCTGGTCACCTTCCAGGACCACCCCTACCAGCCCGCGTTCCTGGACGCCTGGACCCTGCTGGCCTGGGTCGCAGCCCGCACCGAGCGCGTGCGCGTGGCGGCGAACGTGCACAACCTGCCGCTTCGCCCGCCCGCCGTGCTCGCCCGCGCCGCGGCCAGCCTCGACCTGCTCTCCGGCGGACGGTTCGAACTGGGCATCGGCGCCGGCGGCTTCCAGGACGCGATCGCCGCGATGGGCGGACCGCGCCGCTCCCCCGGCGAGGCCGTCGCGGCGTTCGACGAGGCGATCGAGATCATCCGCGCGATCTGGGACGCCGACACGCGCGGCGGCGTGTATGTCGAGGGCGAGCACTACCGCGTCGTCGGCGCAAAACGCGGACCGAAACCCGCCCACGACATCCCGATCTGGGTCGGCGCGCTCAAACCGCGCATGCTGCGCCTGATCGGCGCGAAGGCGGACGGGTGGCTGCCCAGCCTCGCCTACCTCGCCGACGGCGACCTGCAGCGCGGCAACCGCGTCATCGACCAGGCCGCGGCCGAGGCCGGACGCGACCCGCGCGCGATCCGGCGCCTGGTGAACCTCCAGGGCGTGTTCACGGCCGCGTCCGGCGCGTTCCTGCAGGGCCCGCCCGCCCAGTGGGCCGAGCAGTTGCTTCCGCTGGTCCTCGACGAGGGCGTCAGCACTTTCATTCTCGCGAGCGACGATCCGCGCACGATCGAGACGTACGGCGCCGAGGTCGCCCCGGCCCTGCGCGAGGCGGCCGCCCGCGAACGACGCGCCGCCGGAGCCGCGTCCGGGGAGGTGGTGCGCAGCCCAAAAGCGCTGACGCTGCGCCGTGAGTCGATCGACTACGGCGCGGTGCCGGACGAACTGGCCCGGCACGCGGTCGAGCCCGGCGACAGCGCCTACCAGCGGCAGCGCTCGACGTTCTGGTACGCCGCGAACCCCGCGCTGATCCTGCGCCCCGGCACCGCCGGCGAGGTCGCCGACGCCGTCGCGTTCGCCCGCAAACAGGACGTCCCGGTGGAGATACGCAGCGGCGGCCACGGCGTGACCGGCGGCGGCGCGAGCGCCGAGACCGTCGTGATCGACCTGTCCCGTCTCAACCGGATCGAGCTGCTCGAAACACCCGCCCCGGGCTCGCCCGCCCAGGTGCGGATCGGCCCCGGCGCCCGCTGGAGCGACGTCGCGCGCGCCCTCATGCCGCACGGCCTGGCCATCAGCTCCGGCGACTACGGCGGCGTCGGCGTGGGCGGGCTCGCGACGGCCGCCGGCGTCGGCTTCCTGGCCCGCAAGCACGGCCTGACGATCGATCACATCACCGCCGCCGAGGTCGTTCTGGCCGACGGCAGCGTCGTGCGCGCCGACGCCGAACACCACCGCGACCTGCTGTGGGCGATCCGCGGCGCCGGCGCCAACGTCGGCATCGTCACCGCGTTCGAGATGACGGCCCAGCCGGTGCGCGACGTCGTGCACTCGGCGATGGTCTTCGACGCCGAGGATCCCGCGGGCCTGATCGAACGCTGGGGACAGCTCGTCGAGGCGGCGCCGCGCGAGCTGACCAGCTTCCTGTACCTCTCGCCCTACAACCGGAGGCTGGTCGCCCGGTTGACCGCCGTCTACGCGGGACAGGACGACCAGCAAGCGGTCGATGCCCTCACGCCCCTGCTGGACATCGGCACACTGCTGGACCGCCAGGTCCAGGCGTCCCGCATGCCCTATGCCGCGACGCTGCCTTACTCCGACGCTCCACACGACGGCGCCGCCGTAAGGCCGCATGTAGGCAGCGGACTGGCCGTGCATCTGACCGCGGATATCAGCGGCCAGCTCGCCGAGGGCATGCTCACCCGCGCAGTGCGCTTCGCGTCCATCCGCGCGGTCGGCGGCGCCGTCAACGACATCGACCCGCAGGCCACGGCGTACGCACACCGCCACCAGAACTTCTCACTGGCGACCATCGGCTCGCGCGAAGAGGCGTTCCTGGCGCACTGGGACCGGCTGCGCCCGAGCCTGGACGGCCTGTACATCAACTTCGAGACCGACCGGCGCCCCGAGCGCCTGCACGACGCGTATCCCGGGGATACCTTGACGAAACTGCGCCGCGTAAAGGCACGCTACGACCCGGACAACGTGTTCAACCAAACCTTCCCCGTCCCGCCCGCCGAGGCCGATGCCTGAGGTCAGCCGGATGCCTGACGCGCCAGTCCCCTAACTCAGCTGTTCGGCGAGCACCGCGGCTTGGCTGTGCTCCAGGTCGCGGGTCGCCGTCAGCAGCAGCACGGCCTTGCCCTGCGCCAGCTCCCGCAACGCGGCGAACGCCCGCGCGCGCTCGGGTTCGTCCAGCTCGGCCAGGTAGCGGCGGCGGAACTCGGCGAATTTCTCCGGGTCGTGGCCGTACCAGGTACGTAACTGTGTCGAGGGCGCGACGTCCTTGGCCCACTGGTCCAAGTGCGCCGCCTCCTTCTTCAAACCGCGCGGCCAGATACGATCCACCAACACCCGCATCCCGTCCTGCGCCGACGTCTCGTCGTACACGCGGCCGATCTTCACCTTCTGGTTCATCGAGAACTGCTCCTTCCGGTCTCCGATACCGTGATACCCCAGCTCTCCCATGCCGGCATCCCCGCCCGGGCGAGTCGAGCCAAAGCCATCGGTGCAAGGAGAGGGCGCGCATGGCAGACGGACAAGCAGCCGCGCGCGAACCGGCCGAGCACACCGACCCCACCGGCCACGACCACCCCGACGACCCCCGTTTCCCCGCAGCACGGGCGCCCGGCGCCCACACCCCGTCCGAGCTGGACGAGTCCCTGATCGCCTGCCGCGCCTGCCCACGGCTGGTGGCCTGGCGCGAGCAGATCGCCACCGTCAAACGCCGCGCGTTCCAGGACTGGGACTACTGGGCGAAACCGTTGCCCGGGTTCGGCCCCGCCGACGCCGCCTTGGCGATCGTCGGCCTGGCCCCCGCCGCCCACGGCGGCAACCGCACCGGCCGCATGTTCACCGGCGACCCCTCCGGCGACGTGCTCTTCGCCGCCCTGCACGCCGTCGGCCTGGCCTCGCAACCGACCTCCACCCACCGCGCGGACGGCCTGGAGTTGTACGGCGTACGGATCACCGCCCCCGTGCGCTGCGCTCCCCCGGACAACCGGCCCACGACGCAGGAACGCGACACGTGCGCCCCGTGGCTCACGCGGGAACTGGACCTGCTACGCCCAAAGCTGCGCGCGATCGTCGTCCTGGGCGGGTTCGGCTGGCAGGCCCTGCTGCCGCTGCTCGCCGACGCCGGCTGGTCGCTGCCCCGCCCCCGCCCGGTTTTCGGCCACGGCGCGCACGTCACCCTGCCCGACCGGCGCTCGGGGCGGGATCTGCACCTTCTCGGCTGCTACCACCCGAGCCAGCGCAACATCTCCACGCGCGTCCTGACGCCCGCGATGCTCCAGGACGTGCTGCGCCACGCGAAGCACCTCGCC
>JBOHCW010000051.1:0-4992 GCA_050725375.1 Actinocrinis sp.
CGTCCAGGGCGAGGCGGGGACCGCGACCGGCTACGGCGACCCGCTGGCCGCCGCGCTGGCCTGGCAGGCGGCCGGGGCCGAGTGGGTGCACCTGGTGGACCTCGACGCCGCGTTCGGCCGCGGGGACAACCGCGAACTGCTGGCCGGCGTGGTCGCGCGGCTCGGCGTGAAGGTCGAGCTGTCCGGCGGCATCCGCGACGACGCCTCGCTGCGCGCGGCGCTGGCCACCGGCTGCGCGCGGGTGAACCTGGGCACCGCCGCGATGGAGCAGCCGGCCTGGGTCGCCAAGGTGATCGCCGAGCACGGCGACCGGGTCGCGGTCGGCCTCGACGCGCGGCTGGAGGACGGCGCGTGGCGGCTGCGCGGGCGCGGCTGGACCAGCGACGGCGGCGAGCTGTTCGAGGCGCTGGAGCGGCTGGACCGCGAGGGCTGCGCGCGCTACGTGATCACGGACGTGAACAAGGACGGCATGCTGCTCGGCCCGAACGTGGAGCTGTACCGGCGGGTGTGCGCCGCGACCGACCGGCCGATCGTGGCCTCCGGCGGCGTGTCCGCGCTCGACGATCTCAAGGCTCTGCAACGGCTGGTCCCGCTGGGGGTCGAGGGCGTTATCGTGGGCAAGGCGCTGTACTCGGGCGCGTTCACCCTTGAACAAGCCCTGGAGGCGGTATCTCGATGACCAGCATCCCCGGACGGTACAGCTCGGGCGGGCCCTTCGAGGAGAAGTTCGGCTACTCCCGCCTGGTGGTGGCCGGCCCGAACGCCTACGTCGCCGGCAGCACCGCCGTGGTGGAAGGGATCGTGAACCACGAGGGCGACCCGTACAACCAGGCCCTCATGGCGTTCAACGTGGCGCTCGAGGCGCTGTCGGACGCGGGTTTCTCGCGCGGGGACGTGGTGCGCACGCGCATGTACGTCGTGCACCCGCGCGACATGGACGACGTCGGCCGCGCGCACAAGGCACTGTTCGACGCGGTGCGCCCGGCCGCGACGATGGTCGTGGTGTCCAAACTGATCGACGCTCAGATGCTGGTCGAGGTCGAACTCGACGCGTACCGGGAGGCGCGCCGATGAGCCTGGCCGTGCGGGTCATCCCCTGCCTGGACGTGGACGGCGGCCGGGTGGTCAAGGGCGTCAACTTCGCCAACCTGCGCGACGCGGGCGACCCGGTGGAGCTGGCCGACGCCTACGACGCGGCCGGGGCGGACGAGCTGACCTTCCTGGACATCACCGCGTCCTCCGGCGACCGCGAGACGACGTACGACATCGTGCGGCGCACCGCCGAGCAGGTCTTCATCCCGCTGACCGTCGGCGGGGGAGTGCGCACGGTCGAGGACGTCGACCGCCTGCTGCGCGCCGGCGCGGACAAGGTCGGGGTGAACACGGCCGCCCTGGCCCGGCCCGAGCTGATCTCGGCGATCGCCGACCGGTTCGGCAGCCAGGTGCTGGTGCTCTCGGTCGACGCGCGCCGGTGCCCGCCGGGCGTGACCACCGAATCAGGCTTCGAGGTCACCACGCACGGCGGCCGGCGATCCAGCGGCGTCGACGCGGTCGGCTGGGCCGAGCGCGCGGCCGGGCTGGGCGCGGGCGAGATCCTGCTCAACTCGATGGACGCGGACGGCACCAAGGACGGCTACGACCTGGAACTGATCCGGGCCGTACGCGCGCGGGTCACCGTGCCGGTGATCGCCTCCGGCGGCGCGGGCGGGCCGGCCGATTTCGCGCCGGCCGTCGAGGCCGGGGCCGACGCCGTGCTCGCGGCCTCGGTGTTCCACTTCGGCGACCTGTCGATCGCCGAAGTCAAGCAGAGCCTGCGCGCGGCCGGGCATCCCGTGCGCTGAACCGCGAAGACCTCCGGGTGATGAGGGGGCCACGGCAACTTAGAGCGACCGAGGAGTGGATTGCCGGGGTTGCGGGCCGATGGCCGTCGCCTGGCGGCGTTATCGTCGGTCGCCGCAGTTAAAACTGCGACTCCCTCCTCTGCCTTGCCAGACTCGGCCCTCGACCCGCAACCTGGTCCGGCATCCATCCCTCGGACGCTCTAATCTGATTTCGTGTCAACCCATCAACCGTCACTCGACCTGGGCATCCCACTGCCGCCGACCATAGGCGACGGGCAGGGTCTGTACGCGTACGAGCAGGCCCTGCGCGCGTACGGCTTCTCCGCTGTCGCCGGCGCCGACGAGGCGGGGCGCGGGGCCTGCGCCGGTCCGCTGGTGGCCGGCGCGGTGATCCTGCCGCCCGGCCTGCGCCCGGACCGCCTGAACGACTCGAAGCTGATGACGGCCGCCGCCCGTGACAAGGCCTACGAGCAGATCACCGCCGGTGCCGCCTGGTCGGTCGCGATCATCCCGGCCGTGGACGTCGACCGGATCGGCGTCCAGGCGGCCAACTACGCCGCGCTGCGGCAGGCGGTGGCCGGCCTGTCCGCCGAACCCGCGTACGTGTTGTTCGACGGCTTCGCGGTGCCCGGCGTGCCCGTGCCGAGCCAGGCTGTGGTCAAGGGCGACCGGCTCGCGGCCTGCGTCTCGGCGGCCTCGGTGATCGCCAAGGTCACCCGCGACCGGATCATGATCGAGTTGCACGAGACCCACCCGGTCTACGGCTTCGCAGCTCACAAGGGGTACTCGACGGCCGTGCACCAGGCCGCGCTCGACGAGCACGGTCCCTGCCCCGAACACCGGTTCTCCTACGCGAACGTGCCCGCGGCCAGGCGGGAAGGCGAACAGCGGCCTCGGGGCACCGGTGCGGCGATTGTGGGTCAGAATGGGGAGGGGAGCGTCCTAGCCGCCCAGGGCGATCTCCTGGACCCCGGCATCCTCGCCGGGGCCGGTTCACGAGCTCGACTGGACTTTAGGGGAGCGCGGGAATGAGCGCCGAGGATCTCGAGAAGTACGAGACCGAGATGGAGCTTCAGCTCTACCGGGAGTACCGGGACGTGGTCGGGCTCTTCCGGTACGTCGTGGAGACGGAGCGGCGGTTCTACCTGACCAACCACGTGGATCTGGACGTGCGCTCGGCCGACGGCGAGGTTTACTTCGAGGTCACCATGTCCGACGCGTGGGTGTGGGACATGTACCGTCCGGCCCGGTTCGTCAAGAACGTCAAGGTCGTCACGTTCAAGGACGTCAACGTCGAGGAGCTGGCCAAGTCCGACCTCGAGGTCCCGACCGACTGACGGCCGGCGGCGAGCCGCGGACCTCTGACCGGCCTCGACGCAAAGTTATCCACAGCCTGGAAAGTTTTTCCGGAATAGTCGCCTTTCATCCCCCATCGTGGATCTTGCCGGAATGATCCGGCCCGGCACCTGCCGGAGTCCACGGGAGAACGGGGTCGGGCGATGCAGACGGCGACAGCACGGACGGACACGGGCGGCGGCGGGCGCGGCGAATCCGGCCGCGCGCCCACGAAGCCCTGGGGGCACTGGCTCGGCCGCTACGGCGAGGAGGCCGCGGCGCGCTACCTGGCCGGCGCGGGTTATCAGCTGCTCGACCGCAACTGGGTGTGCCGCGACGCGGGCCTGCGCGGCGAACTCGACCTGGTCGCCCGGTTCCGGCGCACCGTGGTGGTCTGCGAGGTCAAGACGCGCTCGGGCGACCGGCTGGCCCACCCGGCCGAGGCGGTCACCCCGGACAAGGCGGCCCGGCTGCGTCTGCTGGCCGCCCGCTGGCTCGACGAGCACCAGCGCCCCGGGCGCGCCGGTGCCCCCGGCCGGGCGAAATCGGTGCTCGGCCGCGTCAACCTGCTGCGCATCGACGTGATCGCGATCCGCACCAGCCCGCGTCCGCCGTACACCCTGCGCAGCCTCGACCACCTGGTCGCGGTGGCCTGATGTCCGGCTACGGAAGATCGCTGTCCATCGGCCTGCTCGGCCTGGCCGGCACCCCGATCGAGGTCGAGGCGCACACGGCCTCCGGCCTGCCCAAGTTCACCCTGATCGGCCTGCCCGACTCGGTACTGTCCGAGGCCCGCGACCGGGTGCGCGCCGCGGTGCTCAATTCGGCGCTCGAATGGCCCCAGTCCGTGCTGACCGTCAGCCTGTCCCCGGCCTGGATCCGCAAGCACGGATCGGGTTTCGACCTGTCAAGACTGTACGAAAAACGATTCTTCCCGCTACTCTCAACACGTGACCACACCCACACCCGAGCGGCCGCGCAACGCCGCGATCTACGAGCGCATCAGCTCCGACCCCACCGGCCGCGCCGCCGGCGTCGACCGGCAGGACGCCGACTGCCGCGCCCTGGCCGCGCACCTAGGCTGGGACGTCATCGCCGTACACCGCGACAACGACGTTAGTGCGTACAGCGCCTCGGTGCGCCGCGGATACCGCAACCTGCTCGACGACCTGCGCACAGGCCGCGCCGACGCCCTCATCGCCTGGCACCCCGACCGGCTCTACCGCCGGCTGCCGGACCTGGAAGAACTAACGCGCGTCGCACAGGAACGAGACATCCTGATCCGCACCGTGCGCGCCGGAGCAGTCGACCTGAACAGCGCCAGCGGCGTGATGACCGCCGAAATCCTCGCCTCGGTCAGCAAACACGAGATCGCGCACTCGATCGAGCGCGTCACCCGCGCCAAGGCGCAGGCGGCAGCCGAAGGACGCTACCGCGGCGGCCCCCGGCCATACGGCTACGAGGCCGACGGGGTCACCGTGCGCACGCTGCTGTGCCCGCAGTGCGCCGCGCCGGACGGATTCGACCCGCAGCGCGCCTGCCGCTCCTGCGGGGCCGGCGCCCACAACGCGCCCGGCAGCGAGGCGTGGCACGTCGAGCAGGCCATCAACGCCGTGATCGCAGGCGACAGCATCCGAGGTGCCACCCGTGCCGCCAATGCCGCCGGCGCGCGCACCGCCGGACGCCGATACCGGCAGCCGGACGGGACCAAGAGCGAACCGGAGTCCCGCGAGTGGCAGCCGGTGGACTTCCGCCGGATGCTGCTGCGCGCCCGCAATGCGGGCTTGGTCGAGCAGCACGGCGAGATCACCGGACC
>JBOHCW010000052.1:0-4029 GCA_050725375.1 Actinocrinis sp.
CCTGCTGCTCGCGTTCCAGGCGGGCGACAACGTCCGGCACTACGACGAGGCGTTCGGACACCGGGTCTCGATCGACTTCGTACGCCGCTCGCCGGCCCGTGCCACCGAGTTGCTGCGCGAGGCCGGGTTCGAGCCGAGGTCGCAGCTGCTCTGCGAGCCGCTGCCGGCCGAGCTGACCGTGCAGGCCTACCTGATCGCGCGCAGGCCGCTGCCCGCCGATCCGGCCGACCCGGCGGCGAAATCCACCTCCTGACCGGCTGACCGGCGCGTTCCGGCTACGCTCGTACGGACGAGAGGAGCAGCCGGTGACCGTGGAGTCCGCGTGGAATCGCACCGTTCTGCGCTCCAACAACGAGCGGCTGCTGCTCGGCCGGCTGCGGGCGGACGGCGCGACCTCGCGCGCGGAGCTCGCCCGGCTCACCGGGCTGTCCAAGCCGACCGTGTCCACCGCGCTCGGCCGGCTGGAGCACGCCGGGCTGGTGCGCGAGGTCGGCAAGGTGGCCAACGCGGGACGCGGCAGGTCACCGGTGCTGTACGAGGCGGACCCGACCGCCGGTTACGCCGCCGGGATCGACATCGGCCGCAGCTGGATCCGCGCCGCCGTCGCCGACCTGGACGGGATGATCCTCGGCCGCCGCGACGAGCGCAACGAGGCCCAGGACGCCGACGCGCTGGTCGCGTCGGCGGGCGCCCTCGCCCGAAGGGTCGCCACCGAGGCCGGACTCGACTGGTCCAACGTGCTGCACACGGTCGTGGGCACGCCCGGCGTCACCGACAGCGACACCCACGAGGTGCGCTACGCCGTCAACCTGCCCGGTTGGGGCCGCAAGGGCGCCACCGACCTGCTGCAACGCGAACTCGGCACCGGTCTGGCCGTGATCAACGACGCGAACCTCGCCGCCCTCGGCGAGTACTGGGCGGGGGCCGGGCGCGGCTGTGAACTGTTCGTGTACTTACTCGTCGGCACCGGTATCGGCGCCGGCATCGTCGCGGGCGGCAAGCTGTTCCTCGGCGCACGCGGCGCGGCCGGCGAGGTCGGCTACCTGCCCTGGGGCCCGCAGAACGGCCGGACAGAGGACGCGGGCGCCCCGACCCGGGGCATGCTGGAGGACGCGGCGGCCGGCGACGCCGTCGTCGCCCTCGCCAAAGCCAGGGGCCTGAAGAAGGCCGCGTCCGCCAAGGAGGTCTTCGACGCCGCGCGCGCGGGCGACGCCACGGCCGTCGAGGTCGTCCGCCTCGAAGCCGAACGCCTGGCGCACGCGGTAGCCGCCGTCGCCGCCGTCCTCGACCCCGAGCTGGTCGTCCTCGGCGGCGGTATCGGCGACAACGCCGACCTGCTGCTGGACCCGCTGCGCGCCGCGCTGCCCCGCATCACCCCGCTCAGCCCGCGCCTCGTCTCGTCGCAGCTGGGCGGCGAAGCGGTCCTGCGCGGCGCCATCGCCACCGCCGTCACCGCCGCGCGCGAAGCCGTCTTCGACGCCTGGAACGCCGCGCCGTAGCCCGGCTTTGACATGGCGCCAGCTAGCGCGCGGACGTCGGCCGTCCGCTCGTGCACGCGTACGCTTACGCCCCAGCCGCCACCCACCCGCCGCCGCGCCGATCACCGTAAGGCTCCCTCAGCGGCGCCAACTCGCCCCATGCCTCGAAAGCGCGCGACGTCCGGTCGATGAGCGCCGGCGTGACGAAGTACCGACGCGCCTTCGTCTCGCCCCTGGCCTCCAGCAGCCCGCGCGCCGTCAGCATCCGAAGATCGCGTGCGGCCTGGTCCGTCGACAGCTCCTCATCGTGCTGATAGAGCGTCCGGCGGACCGCGCCGTTGCGCACCGCCTCGTACAGGGCGGTCACGGTCCTGCCTGGCAGCTTCTCCACCTCGGCCAGGTCCGCCAGCGACGTCCACAGCCGCGACGCCTGCTCGGCGCGGCGCTGGACCAGCTGCGCCTGCAGGTGGTGTGCGCGCAGGTTGAACCGGACCCAGGCGAGCGTGTCGCCCGCGCCTTTACCGCCACTCCTGGCGCCGCTCCCGCCGCCGCCCGGCGCGAACCGGCCGCGCTGTACGTGCGCGAGCGCGTCGTAGTAGTCATACGTGTTACGGCCGCGACCGAGCCATTCCTCGATGGACGAGAACTCCGGCGCGAGTTCCCCGCAGCGAGCCATGACCAGCGTGTGCACGCACCGCGACATGCGGCCGTTGCCGTCGCGCCAGGGGTGAACGGACGCCAGGTTGAGGTGCGCCATCGCGGCCCGCACGTACGGCGGGGCGGCCAAGTCGCCCGTGTTGAGCCAATCCGACAGCTCGGCCATCAGCGCGGGCACGGAATCGGCGTCAGGACCCGTATAGACGACGTCACCGGTCGCGCGGTCGGTGACCCGGATCTCGCCGAGGCGGAACCGGCCGGGCCACGTGTCGGGCGTGTGCTTGAGCATGATGTGGTGCAGCCCGTTGAACAGCATCGGGTGCCACGAGAACTCGGGCGCCTCGGCCAGTTGCCGCACGTAGGTCAGGGCATCGCGATAGCCGAGCACGTCGTGCCAGGCGTCCGCGTCGGTGTCAGTGGGGTCCTCACCGACGACGGCTGCCTCGGCGTCGGACTGGTTGACGACGATGCCCTCGATCGAGTTGGATCCGGCGATGGCCGCGGCCGTCAGAGTGCGGCGCAGCAGACCCGTCCACTTGCGCGGCTGCGCGATCAGGTACTTCAGCCGTTCGCGCAGCTCGGCGAGTTCGCCGAGCACACGCTCGTCGTCGCCGGACAGCTTCGGAACGGGATGCAGCATGGCGATCACGATACCCGCGAATGCCGAAATCATTCAAGCATTCGTGGATTCACGCATCAGCCGAGCCGCGCGCCACTGCCTACCCCGCTCGTGCCCCCGCTCGTGCCCGATCCCGCTCGCGACCTGCGCCGTCATGCCTTCGGGATCAGGAACGCCAGGAAGCGCGTGCGCACGGCGAGCAGGATGAGCGCGATCACCGACAGGTCGAAGGCCGTGTTGAACCACCAGTTCTTCGCGGCGAAGGCGAACGGGACCAGGAAGACGAAGAAGCTCTGCGCGACATAGACGTACAGCGAGCTGCGGCCGAAGGGCAGCAGGACCTTGCCGACCGTGCGGCTGATGAAGCCCTCGAAGTGGTGCACGATGATGTACGCGCCGGCGATGCAGACCAGGGCGACGAAGGGGCGCAGCAGCCCGAGGCGGTTGTTCTGGAACAGCGAGTTGTAGTGGCCGTGCTTCGGCATCAGCGTCGGGTGGTGGAGCAGCACCATGCCGATCGCGTACGCGATGATCGCGCCGGCGGCCGCCGCCGTCTTGATCATCCGCCGGCGGCTCGGAGCGAGGCGGTGCATCAGGGCCCGCAGTTCGTCCCAGTGGTAGCCGACCACGGCGCCGAAGAAGAAGTAGACCTCCCACTGCAGGAACGGGCCGTAGAAGCGGGTGTTGAAGTGCGAGGGCAACAGGAACCCGCAGTACGCCAGTGCCAGCACCAGCGGCGTAAGACGCTTGGACATCATCCACACCACGAGCGGCGCGAGCAGGAACATCGGCACGTAGAAGGTCAGGAAGTCCGCCCAACCGTACGTGTATTTCAACATAAGAGCATTCTCAAGTACCGTCGGGAAGGACGACCAGCTGTCCAGCCCGACCTTCACCTTCGTCGAGCCGTGGTCGACCGCGTACCGGCCGATGTACGTGAACAGCAGGGTGAGGCTGATGGCGACCACGTACAGCTGCAGACCGCGCTTCCAACTGTTGCGGGTCATCCGCGCGAAGCCGCGCTTCTCCAGGTCGCGGCGGCGCAGCATGCCGACCAGCAGGCCGGAGATGAAGAAGAAGCCCTCGGCCTCGGACGTGAGCAGCACGCCGCGCCCGTCGAACCAGCCGAACAGCGAGGGCAGGTAGTTCAGGTGGATCGCCGCCAGCACCCCGACGTAGTAGCCGCGCATCAAGTCCAGCGTGACCAGCCGCGTTCGCTTCTTCGGCGCGCCCGGGACCGCACTGTCGGCCGGCCGCGCGGGCGCGGGCACGGTG
>JBOHCW010000053.1:0-3280 GCA_050725375.1 Actinocrinis sp.
GCGGAGCGATCCCAGGTGGTTTCGTCCCAGCCGGTGCCGAGCACGACGGCGTCGTCGGGCAGCGTCGCGCTGTACGCGGTGATGCGGTCCAGCGCCTCGGCGCGGGTCGCGCAGCCGGACAGGTCGAGGCCGGTCAGCGCGAGCCCGGCGGAGGTCGCGTGGATGTGCGCGTCGACGAACGCCGGCGTGACCAGCGCGCCGCGCAGGTCGACGACCTCGGCGACCGAGTCGGCCTGCGCCGCGGCCGCGCCCTCCGAGCCGATCCAGGCGACGGTGCCGTTCTCGACGACCATCGCCGTGGCGAACGGGTCGGCCGGGGTGTAGATCGCGCCGTTGCGCAGCAGCGTGGTTCCGACCTGCGGGGTGTGGTCAGCCGTCATGGGACTACTACAGCGGACCGCGCGCGCTTAAGCCAGCCAGCGACGCGTTATGCGTGTCCGAACGTGCGTTTCACGCAGTCGCGGGGCGTGCGTGCGATGCGACGAGGGCGATCACGCCGCCGACCAGTGTGGCGACCAAGCGCGGCAGCGCGGTCTGCCCGGCGGGGAAGCCGAGCAGGTCGAGCAGCACGACGACGAAGCCGGTCAGGAACATCGTGTACACGAAGTAGTTCGCGGCGAAGACCGTGTACGCGAGCACCAGCGACGCGGCCGCGCCGAGCAGCAGCGCCCCGGTGCCGAAGTGGGCGAGGGCGGCCAGCGGCAGGCCGAGCAGGAGGCCGAGGGCGGTGCCGCCGATCCGGTCCAGGCTGCGGCGGATGGTCAGCACGTGTTCGGTCTTGAGCACCGTGACGGCGGTCAGCGCGGCCCAGTACGGGTGTGCGAGGCCGAGCAGCAGAGCCGTGCTCTGCGCGACGGCGGCGACGATGGCCAAGCGCAGCGCGTGCTGCCCGTGCTCGGTGCTGAAGCCCAGGTGGCCGCGTACGGTCGTGACGACGTGGCCCGACTGCGCACGCAGCGACTGAGGCCTGTTGTCGGCTCGGCTGCCTGAGGCGCCGTCAGCTGAGTTCATGCCAGATGCGTTCGCACGCTTGGTCTCGACGACCAGCGCCAGCGCAACCAGCGCGGCCTGGCCGAACCCGCCGGCCAGCACCAAGCCGGCCCGCACGGCCGCGTCGCGCGGGCCGTCCGGCGTCGAGGTGGCGATCAGCAGCGCGCCCGGCCACTGCAGCGCGGCGACGGCCACGCGGTCGCTGAACGCGCCGACGATCCCGGCCACGTACGCGAACGCGGCGACGAACAGCACGAGCAGCGGCCGGTTGTTGGCGGCGAGCGCGCCGACGAACGCGCCGACCGCCATGCCGACCGCGGCGAGCGCGACGCCTTCCGGCTTCTTGCGGCCGTGTCCGAACACGGAGGCGAACCCGGAAGGCAGCGCGCCGAGAGCGGCGAACATTCCGTAAGCAGGGTGGTTAAGTGCGACGCCGAGCGCTAAAGGCAGCATCACGCCGGCAGCCAGCCGCGCGCCCCGGGCGGGCGCGAGCGCGGTGCGCGGCGTCTGCGTGACGCGGCGCGGTGATCGCAGTTCTCTGAAGGTGTCGCTGTAGGTCGACAACGGACACTCCCCCCGGCCGAGACGGCGGCTCATCGGTCCGATGAGCCGGGCGCACGTCTTCGTGCCGTCCCCGCCGCAGCCCCCGCACGGGCCGCGGTCGAGGCGATTCCATGGTCGCTCACGCTGGCGTAATGCGTCCAATAACCACTAATCACCATTCCCATGCATTGCAGGCATGTAAGAATCCACCTATGCAGATCGAGGAGTTGCACTGGTTCACCGTGCTGTGCGACACCGGAAACGTCGGGCGCGCGGCGGCCGAGCTGGGCCTGTCCCAACCGGGGCTCTCACGGGCGCTGGCGCGGCTCGAACAGGAGATCGGCACGCCGCTGTTCGACCGGAAGGGCCGGGTACTGGCGCTCAACCGGTTCGGCGAGGCGTTCCTCGGCCACGCGAAACGCGTGCTCAGAGAGGTGGAGGCGGGCCGGCGCGCGGTCGCCGAACTGGCCAGTCCCGAATCCGGCACGGTCGCGATGGCGTTCCTGCACACGGTCGGCACCTGGCTGGTGCCCAGGCTGCTGCTGTCCTTCCGCGCCGAGTACCCCGGCGTCCGGTTCCACCTGATCCAGGGCGGCTCGGCGACCAACATGGCGGCCCTGGAGCGCGGCGAGGTCGACCTGGTGATCACCTCGCCGCGCCCCGACGGCCAGCACCTCGCCTGGCGCCCTTTGCGCCGCGAGCGCCTCTATCTCGCCGTCCCGGTCGACCACAGGTTCGCGGCGAGGCAGCGGGTGCGCCTGGCCGAGTCGGCCAGGGAGACGTTCGTCGCCAACAAGCCCGGCACCGGCCTGCGCGAGTCGACCGAGGAACTGTGGCGCGAGGCCGGCATCGCCCCGACCGTCGCCTTCGAGGGAGACGACGTCGCCACGCTCCGAGGCATGGTCGCCGTCGGGCTGGGCGTGGCCGTCCTTCCGCGCGCGAGGACGTACGACGGCGGCATCGACGTCGGCGGCGACCAGTGGCTGCGCTACATCCCCTTGGCCGGTACCGGGGGCTCACGGGTCCTCGGCCTGGTCTGGCGTGCGGATCGCTGGGCGTCCCCGGCCGTCACCGCGTTCCGGGAATCCGTCCTCGCCCTGACGCCCGAGCTGCCCTAAGCGGGGTCGGGCGCGACCGCGAGAAGATCGGCGACGATCTCGGGCAGTGCCTCGGAGATCGGATCGCGGACCACTTCGCTGGCCAGGTCGTCGTACGGGGTCGGCTCGTTGTTGACGATCACCAGGTCGGCGCCGGCCTGGACCGCGACCTCGCACAGGCCCGCGGCGGGGTGCACGCGCAGCGAGGTGCCGACCACGAGGAAAACCTCGCTGACCCGCGCGTACATCGCGGCTTTGCCGATCACGTCCTCGTCCAGCATCTGGCCGAACATGATCGTGGCTGGCTTGAGGACGCCGCCGCACCTCCGGCACGGCGGGTCGCTCTCGCCGGCCGCGACGCGGTCCAGGGCCTCGCGCATCGTGGCACGCTCGTCACAGGACACGCATACGACCTCGAACATGTTGCCGTGCAGCTCCAGCACCTTGTCCTGGGCCGAGCCGGCCGCCTGGTGCAGCCGGTCGATGTTCTGGGTGAGGATGCGCACGGAGCGGCCGCGCCCCAGGTCGGCCAGGGCGCGGTGGCCGGCGTTCGGCTCCGCGTCCCATGCCGGGTTGTCCCGGCGCGAGAGCCAGGAGCGCACCCGCAGCCCGGGGTCGGCCAGGTAGTTCTGATAGGTCGAGGTCAGCTC
>JBOHCW010000054.1:0-7897 GCA_050725375.1 Actinocrinis sp.
CGGCACGCCACTCGTCCAGCGCGGTCATCAGCGCCTCGGCGCCTTCGAAGTCCAGACGCTCCTCGTCGAGCCGGTTGCCGTGCGCGGAGGTCAGCGCGTCCAGCCAGAGCTCTTCGACCTGCATATGCGCGCGCGAACCGGTGACCGGGCGCGGCGGCCCGAGCGATTCGCCGTGAAGGCCGTGCGGCCCGGTCAGCGCGGCAATGACATACGCGTCGACGAGTGCGTTAACCGCGCCGTCGAGGACATCACCTGCGGGACGACCGGTGAGGTCCGCGTCGAGTAGTTGCGCGCGGAAGACCGGCGGCATCGCGTCGATCAGTGCCTTACGATGCGCGGCGCTGTCCAATGCGTAGATCGGCCGCCAGACCGCGTGGTGTTCGGTGCGCTCGTCGTCGACCTCAAGATCGGGCAGCATCTCGCCGCGCCGCACCAGGACGTCCGCGAACTGCGCGACCGCGCGGGCGAACCGGACGCTTTCGGCCAGCGGGATGTCGGCCTCGGCGCCGTCGGCGTCGAACGTGGCCAATTGGTCGCCGTCGAGCGCGGCCAGCAGCGCCGCGCCGTCACGCGGTTCGAGCACGAGCGTCGGCACGATCCACGCGCGCAGTCCGGACTGACGTCCCCTGCCGGAGCCGGAGCGCGAACCGGCGGCGAGGTCAGTGTCCCGCACGAACCGCGCGAAGCTAGCCGACGGCAGCGGCCCCGACGCGTGCGACGGCAGCGCTACAGGCACGCTGCCGCGCACGTCGACCCGGCGTACCGTGTCCGCGATCTCCTCACCCGCCGCGCGCAACAGTCCGGCGAGCACGGCGGGATCGGCCGCGAACGGGTGCCGCCGGGCGACAGTGTCTTTCGATCGGCGGGTGTCTTTCGATGGGCGGGTGCCCTTCGCCGGCCCGGTGCTCTTCGACTTGGTGTACGCCTCATCGACCAGTGGCCGGTTCGAATCCTCCGCCCACAGCTCCCAGCACCCTGCGTCGGTGAACAGGGCATGCAGCACGTACACGTCTCGGCTGACTCCCTCAAAGCAAGGCGTAAATGGCTAAAGTCCCAGCTTAACCCAGTGCCGTCTGACTCTGTGCGATCTAACCCGCTGCTCCTCACCCAGTGCCGTCTGTCCGCACCACGGCCCGATACCAACGGCAGTCGTGCCGGTTACGGCAATGCCGCGCTGGTCACGGCCGCGATGCCGCTCGTCACGCCGAGCCCTCGGCCAGGTATCGCTCCACCGTCGCGACCTTCGAGTCCAACGCACCGATCACCCCGGGCCGGATGTCCGCCTTGATCACCAGACTCACCCGACCGGCCGCGCCGTCGGCCCGCGCGCTCGCCTGCACCGCGTCCGAGGCCCGCTTGACCAGGGCGAACACCTCGTCCCACTCACCCTCCACGGTGGTGAACATCGCGTCGGTACGGTTCGCCAGCCCCGATTCCCGCACCACGCGCACCGCCTCGGCGACGTACTTGCCGACCTCCTCGCCGACCCCGAGCGGTGTGACCGAAAACGCGACCAACATGCGCCGACCTCCTAGTTCGCCTTCGCTAGCAATCCATCGAGCTACGGATCCACCCAACCAGACCGATACGCCGCCCAGTCCGCAGGGGTCGCCGCGTAGTCGACATAAAGCGCTACACCTACCGCGCGATCAGTAGGTGTCCCGTGCGGTAAGGCCAGCCGCACGCCGCGTAGCGCGCTGTCGACGGTCTCAGCCGCCGCATCGTGCGTCAGGTCGTCGGAGTGGTACGCAGGCACGCCGATAACCAGCCCGACGTTCGGCGGCACAACCGCAAGAGCCACGCGCGTCTCATCACGCACGAAGCCGGCGTACGCGCTCGGTGACCACAGGGCCGTGTCATACGACATGATCGCCACCTGATCGACCCGCGACGCGACCTGCCGCAGGTAGCCGCGAGACCACCACGTGCCGTGCCCGACCGCCGCCTCCATCAGCCAGCGCCCCCCGCTCACCGGCTCGACCTGCTCAGCCGACACCGACAGCATCCGCCCCGAGCCCGAGCTTGAACGCGGATCCGAGCCTGAGCCCGCAACCCTGCCGCCACCATGCACAACCGGCCGCGCCTCGTCCAACAACGCCAGATAACCCGGATCCGCGTCCCCCACCGGTTCGAAGTCGAAGTGCACCCCGTTGAACCCGTCCACCAGCACCGAGCGGACCCCCGCCACGATCCGCGCGCGCGTCGCGGCGCTCTCCAAGTCCAGGCCGCCGTTCGGCGGAACCGTGTCCCCGACCCACGCCGAGACTCGCACCTGAGTTAACGCGCCATGCAACGCGTTAACGAACCACTGTGACTTAGGGCGCAACGACGCGTCGAGTGAGCCGTCATCGTCGAGCGGTCCGACGTGCACGTACAGGTCCCTGATACCGGTATCACGCAACTGCGCGGCGAGCGCGTCAACGTCCTGCATGCCTTTCCGCCCGTCGACCCACGCGTGTCCGAGCCACAGCGCGTCATTGCCGGTCGACCGCGCCGCACTGCTCGCCACCCCGATGTCCTGTACCGAGAACACCATCCACCGGCCGCCCAGCAACACGCACACGACCGCGGCAAGTCCGATGATCTTCCCGGTAATCAGCCGCCCGATGCCGCGCCCCCTCTGTCGTCCCCAGCCTCGTCCCCAGCCTCGTCCGCACGCGTGTCCGGCCGCACGACCCGGCGCGCGAGCGCATCGACGAACTTCGCGTACTGCTCGATCAGATCATCATCCAGCTCGCGTCCGAAGATCAACCGCGCGTGCTGCGGACTGACGTACAGCCAGTCCGCCATCGCCAGAAACGAGAACAGCAGCAGCCGCACATCGAGCTCGGGATCGATCACACCGTCACGCTGCGCCTGTTCGAACGCCTCGATCTTGCGGTCGTAGTGCACCTGGCGCTCCTGCATCGAGCGCTCGTCCACCGGTCCGCGCGTCTCAAGGCCCTCCCACGCCAGCAGCCGCACCAGCTCCGGGTTCGGCGCGTGCAGCCGCACCACGCTCGCCGGATAGCCGACCGGGTCCTGCGGGTCCGGGCCGACCTCGTCGCCGCGGGTGCTGAGGTACTCGTCGAGGACGCGGCGCAGCAACTCCCGCTTCGAGCCGTAGTAGCGGTAGATCGACTCCTTGTTCGCCCCCGCCTTCGCCGCGATCCGGTCCACCCGCGCGCCGGCGCTGCCGTGCTCGGAGAACTCCTCGACCGCGGCCCGCAGAATCCTGGCCCGGGTTCCCTCGGGGTCGTAACCCACTGTGCTTTCCGCCTCCAGCCTCGCCGCGCGCCCGGCCGCCACCTGCCGTCGAGTATCCCTCCCGGCCCGCCCGACTTCCAACCGTTCGGTTGACATCGAATCCATCCCGGCGGCAGACTAGTTTCCAACCAAACAGTTGGTTTGATTTTCCGCGCACTCCGGGCCGGACGACGACGACGGCACCCACGGCACCGCGGGTTCAGCCGAAAGCCTGTGGGAGCACCGCCTTGTCAACCTCCACGCACGTCGTCACCGAGTCCGGCGCGGACCCCGCACACACGACCAACCCCAGCTCGCACGAGTCGTCGTCGCCGCGCACTCCCGCGTCGACCGGCGCGCCGCGTCGCGTCGTCATGCTGCTCGCCATCGCCTGTGGCCTGACCGTCGCGAACCTCTACTACATCCAGCCGCTGCTGCCGGAGATCGCCAAGGCATTCTCGACCTCCGAGTCGGCAGCCGGCACGCTGGTCACCGCGCTGCAGGCCGGCTACGGCGTGGCGCTGCTGCTGATCGTTCCCTTAGGCGACATCACCCGACGCCGCACGCTCGTCTGCATCCTCCTGCTGATCGAAGCCGTGACGCTCGGCGCGTCAGCCGCCGCCCCCAACTTCGCCGCACTACTTGCGTTCAGCACGGCGGTAGGTATCGCAGCGTGCGTAGTGCAGATCCTCCTGCCCTATGCCGCGACGATCGCAGCAGACCACGAGCGTGGACGCGTCACTGCGACCGTATTCAGCGGTCTGCTGATAGGCGTTCTGCTCTCACGCACGGTCTCCGGGCTGGCCGGTCAAGCCTTCGGCTGGCGGACCGTTCTGGCCGGTGCGGGCGTCCTGATGGTGATCCTCGCCGCCGTGCTGGCGCGCGCGATGGACGGCAACGAGGCGGAGGTGTCGATCACCTACGTCGACCAGCTCAAATCCACCGTCCGGCTGGCCAGGACCGAGCCAGTGCTGCGCCGCCGCGCGGTCGTCGGCGGCTTCGTCTTCGCCGCGTTCAGCGTGTTCTGGACCACGATCTCGTTCCTGCTGGCCGGTGCGCCGTATCACTACAACCAGGCCACCATCGGCCTGTTCGCCCTGGTCGGCGGGGCCGGCGCGACAGCGGCGAAGCTCACCGGCCGCGCAGCCGACCGCGGCCTGCAAGGCCCGGCCAGCGCCGCGCTGCTCGTCGCCGGCATCGCGTCCTTCGGCGCGATAGCGCTAGGCGGCCACCATCTGATCTGGCTGCTGATCGGCGTTCTCGTGATGGACGCCGCCGTCCAGGGCGTCAATCTGCTGAACCTGAGCGTGGTCTACGGCCTGGCCGGCGGCGCCCGCGCCCGCATTGCATCGGTTTATATGACCACGTACTTCGTCTTCGGCGCGGTCGGTTCGGCAGTGGGCGACCAGGCTTACCGCCTAGGCGGCTGGACCGCCGTCTCCGCTTCTGGCGCAATCTTCACCGCTCTGGCCCTAGCCGTGTGGGCCTGGGACGCCGCCGCCAACCGCCGCGACGCCGCGCTCGCGTCCACCCCCGCCTGTCGCCACTCATAGCTAAGCCGCACTACCCCAGCGGCGCCGCCAGATCCCACCCCTGCGCGACCACCTCGTCAATCGCCGCCAAGGCCCGCTCCAGCCGCGCGGCCCGATCTCCGTCCACCTCGATCCACCGGACCCCCGCACCGCCCAACACCTCGCGGAACCGATCCGTCATCCACGGACGCAGATGCTCGCCGTCCCGGAACCCGTCATCATCAAATCCGACACCCCGATGATCCGTCAGAACGTAAAGCGCCCGTGGCGGCATCCGGCGCGCCACCCGCCACACCGCGCCCGTCACGCGTCCGCGGTATCGTTCCTGCCACACCGTCGTGGCCAGCGCGTCCGTGTCGCAGACGAGTACCGGCCCGCCGGCCTCAGCCGCGGCGTCCTCCTCAACGCACTGACGCTGCGCCACGGCCACGAAGTCGTCGTCGTCCCAGTCCAGATCGAACACCGTCGGCTCCGGCAGTCCACGCACCCCAGCCAAGGCCCGCGCGACAGCCAACTTACGCACCGTCAGTTCGCGCCCGTACTCCCCAACCCAGCGCGTCAACGCGTGAGGCCCACCGCGCGCCCTCAGGGCATCAGCGAGATCCATAGACAGCGTCGTCGTCCCCGTCGACTCAGCGCCGACCACCACGACCCGCTTCGCGAACCACCCACGGACCGGCGGTTCCAGCGCCGTCCACGCCGCGATCGGATCGGCGCGCACCTTGGTCCCCGACATCGCATACGTACCCCTCGACGCGTCCAGTCGCACGTCAGCCGCCCCAAAGCGCCGCGCCAACTCCGCCCCGTAATCCTCCGACGTAAACACCGCGTCTACGGCCACTGACACAGCCACAGCCGCGCCTGCGTTCGCGCCCACGGCCACGCCCACGCCCGACTGCGCCGGCGCCTGCGCCTGTGCAATCCCCGCTCTCATCAACGCCACGTGCCCCGCCCACGCGTCCGCGCTCTCGTAATCCACGGCGAGGTTGTCCATCACTCCAACCACAGTCACGCCTGGCCGGTCAGCGTGCGCCTGCCGTACCCAGGACATCCGCGCAGCAAGAGGTATCGACTCAACGTCCGCTGCCATCACGACGACGGTGACCCGCTCACAGGCCTCGGCCGCGCTACGAATCAGAAAATGGTGCCCGGCATGCGGTGGATAGAACTTCCCGATCACCAATCCGTGCCGAAACGCAAGACCCGCCCGTCCACTCCCCCTCACGCCCCGACCGCCCCCGCCACCTGTGGCCCGACCCCACCCTCCGCCCCAACACCGCTAACAGATCCAGCCCCGGATCCACCCCCACCCCGAGCTTTCCGCAGCTCACGCCGCCACCCACGCATCCCCACAACGCACAGCCCCAAGAACACGACGTACACGATCCCGGTCAGATCCAGCGTCTTCACGAAGTACAGCGGTACGTAAATCACATCGGCCGCCAGCCAGAAGAACCAGTTCTGAAACTGCTTCAGATTGAGCAGCCACTGCGCCGCCAACGACAGTGCCGTCGTCAACGCGTCCCAGAAGGGCGCCGTGTCGTGCGCACGCGTCAACACAACGGTCAACAACCACGTCACAGGCACGACCAGGGCAGCCAGTCCGCACACCGTCCACGCACGCGCGTACCCCATCCGCCGCCGCGTCCACCGCGTACCACCGTAAAGCCACTGCCACCACCCAAGTACGCCGAACGCGAGGTAGACGACCTGCAGGCTCGCGTCCGCGTAAAGGCGCGCGGCCCAGAACAACACCAGAAAGAAGAGGTTGTTCGCCAACCCCACCGGAAAGTTCCAGATGTTCACGCGCACGGTGAGCCACACGCCCACCGCACCGGTCGCGAACCCCAACAGTTCAGCCCAGGTGACCTGATCCTGCCCGAACTGGAACAAAACCTCATTGAGCGGCGCGACAAAATCGCCGAGCGACATCCCCCGACCTCCACGCGGCAGCAAGCACCAGTTATCGTCAGGGTGACGCTAACTTGCCGAGCCGCCGTCCGCAAGGGAGTTCGCCCGCTTCTCCAACCCGTCCAGCCACCGGGCGATCCCCGCCACGTTCGCCATCGTCGACGACAGCGCCTCGAACTTGTCCGCCACGTCGGGCCGAGCCAGCAGGTCCGCGTACCGCTCACGTGTCCGATCCCGCACCATGGCCACCGCATGGTCCAGATCCAGCCCGACACCGCCGACCCCGGCGCCGGCGGTCGCGCCCTCCCGCGCCGCGTCCCGCACGATCTCGACCCAGAGCCGCATCTCCTCCGCGGCCCGCGACAGCGCCGCGTCCACGTGCGTGATCGGCCCGTAGTGCGAGAACAGCAGCCGTGTGGCTCGCAGATCCCGGAACCGCACCAGCGACGCCAACGCGAGATCGAGGTCAAAGTCCGGCGGCGGCGTCCCCGGCAGCATCGCCCCCGCCGTCCCGGAGGCCCCGAGCCCGGTCACCGCGTCCGCATCGTCCGGTGGGATGTAGAGCCCCGCCGCGTCGCCCACGTACAGGTCCCCGGTCGCCGAATCGACCAGCCCGAGGTGATGCTTGGCGTGACCAGGCGTGTGATGCGCGTCCAGCCGCCGCCCGTCGCCCAAGTCAACCGACCCGACGTCCCCGATCGCGTCGATCCGTGAAACCGGCGTGGGCAGCAACTCCCCGAACACGGTGTCCATCGCCGCCCCGAACACCCGCCGCGCGCTGGCCACCAGCCGCGACGGATCCGCGAGGTGCCGGGCCCCCGCGTCCTGCACCACGATCCGAGCCGAGGGGAACGCCGCGGCCAGGTCCCCGACCCCGCCCGCATGATCCAGATGGATGTGCGTCACCACGATCGTCGCGAGATCGGCGGCCCCGACCCCCAACCCCGCCAACGCCGAGATCACCACCGGCGCCGACGTCGCCGTCCCGGTCTCCACCAGGCACGGCCGCGACCCCAGAATCGCGTACGCAGCCGTAATGCCGGCATACCCCGACATGGCCGTATCGATCAGATGAACGTCCGCACCCAACGCCGTCGTCGGCACCGTACCCATGCCGCCAACATACCCCGCACCCAGAACCGCCCCGCCAAAGCCGACCGCCGGCCCCCGTCCGCGCCCCACCCCGCCACACCCGCTCTACCCCACCCGACCCCCGCCCAGACACCCGG
>JBOHCW010000055.1:0-5836 GCA_050725375.1 Actinocrinis sp.
GCGCAACGCGGCCGCGTGGTCCTGGTTCACCGGCTGGTTCAACTTCCTCGGCCAGGTCGCGGTCACCGCGGGCATCGACTTCGGCGCGGCGTTCTTCATCAACTCCTTCTGCGACCTGCAGTGGGGCTTCACCGCGACGCCCGGCCACACCATCGAGATCTACGCCGGCGTGCTGCTGCTGCACGGTCTGCTCAACACCTTCAACGTGCGGCTGGTCGCGATCCTCAACCAGGTCAGCGTGTGGTGGCACATCCTCGGCGTGCTCACGATCGTGATCACCCTCGCCGTGGTGCCGGCCAAACACCAGCCGGCCTCGTTCGTGTTCGGCCACTTCGTCAACAACACCGGCTGGACCTCGGGGTTCTACGTCGGACTGCTCGGCCTGCTGCTCGCGCAATACACGTTCACGGGCTACGACGCGTCCGCTCACATGACCGAGGAGACGCACGACGCGGCCAGGAGCGGTCCGCGCGGCATCGTGATGTCGATCATCGTGTCGCTGGTGGCCGGCTGGGTCCTGCTGATCGGCATCACCTTCGCGATCCAGAACTACGCCGGGGAGGTCGGCTCCGCCACCGGCGTGCCGCCCGCGCAGATCTTCATCGACGCGGTCGGCTCGACCGGCGGCAAGCTGCTGCTGCTCGTGGCGATCGGCGCGCAGCTGTTCTGCGGCATGGCCTCGATCACCGCCAACTCCCGGATGATCTACGCGTTCTCCCGGGACGGCGCGCTGCCCGGCTCGGCGTTCTGGCACCGGATCAACAAGCGCACCCGCACGCCCACCAACGCGGTCTGGCTCGGCGCCTGCGGCGCGTTCGTCCTCGGCCTGCCGGACCTGTGGAACAGCACCGCGTACGCCGCGGTCACCTCGATCGCCGTCATCGGGCTCTACATCGCCTACGTGCTGCCGACCTTCCTGCGGCTGCGTCAGGGCTCGAACTTCCAGCGCGGGCCGTGGCACCTGGGCCGCTGGTCGAAACCGATCGGGATCACGGCCGTGACCTGGGTCTGCTTCATCACGATCCTTTTCATGCTGCCGACCGCCTCGCCGATCACGCACGGCAACTTCAACTACACGGTCGTCGCGGTGGCCGCGGTGCTCGGCTTCGCCGGCACCTGGTGGCTGGTGTCCGCGCGGCACTGGTTCACCGGACCCAAGGTCCAGGGCAGCGCCGAGGAACTGGCCGCCATCGAGGCCGAACTGGAGGCCGTCTGACATGGCGTCGACAGCGCCGCAGGAGGTACCCGGCCTTGCGGGTGGTGCGCCGGACGGCGCGGGCCCGGCGGCGCGGCGGCCGCGCCGTCCCGGAATGCTCGACCTCGGCGCTCTGCGCGCGCTGGTCGAGGCCGGGACCGTCGACACGGTCGAGGTGTCGCTGACCGACATGCAGGGCCGGCTGCAGGGCAAGCGGCTCTCGGCCGAGTTCTTCCTGGACCGGGTGGCCGAGGGCGAGGCCGAGGCGTGCAGCTACCTGCTCGCCGTCGACGTGGACATGAACACGGTCGACGGATACGCGCTGTCCTCCTGGCAGACCGGCTACGGCGACTTCGCGCTGCGCCCTGATCTGTCCACGCTGCGGATGATCCCCTGGCTGCCCGGGACCGCGGGCGTGCTCGCCGACGTGCTGTACGCGGACGGCACGCCGGTGGCCGTCTCGCCGCGCCAGATCCTGCGCCGCCAGCTCGACCGGCTGGCCGAACGCGGCCTGGTCGCCTACGCCGGCACCGAGCTGGAGTTCATGGTCTTCCGGGACAGCTACGAGGCGGCCTGGGACAAGGGCTACCGCGAGCTGACCCCCGCCAGCCGGTACAACGTCGACTACTCGATGCTCGGCACCGCCCGGATCGAGCCGCTGCTGCGCGCGATCCGGCTGGCGAGCGGCGGGGCCGGCCTGTACGTCGAGTCGGCGAAGGGGGAGTGCAACCTCGGCCAGCACGAGATCGCCTTCCGCTACGCCGACGCGCTGACCACCTGCGACAACCACGCGCTGTACAAGACCGGCGCCAAGGTCATCGCCGCCGAGCAGGGCATGAGCCTGAGCTTCATGGCCAAGTTCGACCGGCGCGAGGGCAACTCGTGCCACGTCCACTTGAGCCTGCGCTCAGCCGAGGGTGACGCCCCGGTGTTTTCAGGCGGCTCCGCAGGCGGCGGTGCGGGAGGGGACGGGCACGGGAGAGCGGCCGGCGCGACCGGCTTCTCTCCCGTGTTCGAGCACTTTCTCGCCGGGCAGCTGGCCGGGCTGCGCGAGCTGACGCTGCTGCACGCGCCGAACGTCAACTCGTACAAGCGTTACGTTCCGGGCAGTTTCGCGCCGACCACGATCGCGTGGGGCCGCGACAACCGGACCTGCGCGATGCGTGTGGTCGGGCACGCGCCGCCCGACCTGCGGGTGGAGAACCGGGTGCCGGGCGGCGACGTGAACCCGTACCTGTCCGTCGCGGCGATGATCGCGGCCGGACTGGACGGCATCGAGCGCGAGCTGCCGCTGGAACCGCAGTTCGTCGGCGACGCCTATCGCGAGACCGGACGGCCACAGGTGCCGTCCACGCTGCGTGAGGCCGCCGATCTGTTCGCGCACAGCGCGTTGGCCGAGCGCGCGTTCGGGAAGGAGGTGGTCGCGCACTACGCCAACGCGGCGCGGGTTGAACTGGCCGCCTTCGACGCCGCGGTCACCGACTGGGAGAGGTTCCGGGGGTTCGAACGGCTGTGAACCAGCGCCGCGCCGAGAAAGTACGTGACGGTCAACGTAACATTGTGGACATGAACGTCAAACCCCTGATCGGCCTCAGCGTCTACACCGAAGACGCGTCCTGGGGCGACTGGTCCGAGCGCGCCGCGCTGCTGCCGCAGGACTACGTGGCGGCGGTGGTCGAGGCCGGCGCGGTGCCCTTCCTGCTGCCTCCGGCCGGCGGCGCGCCCGAGGCGCGCGATGCCGTCTCGGCCCTGCACGCACTGGTCCTGACCGGTGGAAACGACGTCGATCCGGCGCGTTACAACGAGGCGCCGCACGCGCGCACCGTCGAATGGCGGCCGGAACGCGACGCGTGGGAGACCGAGTTGCTGCGGGCCGCGCTGGCCCGCGACCTCCCGGTGCTCGGGATCTGCCGCGGCGCGCAGCTGATGAACGTCGCGTTCGGCGGGACGCTGCGCCAGCACGTGCCCGACGACACCGGGTACGAGGGCCACGGCCCGGTCGGCAACGGGTACGGCACCGTCGACGTGGTGCTGGACCCGGACGCGCTGCCGGGGCGGCTGCTGGACGTGAGCGTCGACGTGCCCTGTCACCACCACCAGTCGATCGGCCGGCTGGGCGCGGGACTGACCGTGACCGGCCGCGCCGTGGACGGCACGGTCGAGGCGGTCGAACTGGCCGGGCGGCGGTTCGTGTGCGCCGTGCAGTGGCATCCGGAGGCCGGAAAGGATCCGCGGCTGCTGCGGGCGCTGGTCGATGCCGCGCGGCAGAACCCGCGCGAGAGCGGGAGGGCGGCCGCATGAGTTCGCCGCTGTCCGAGCCGGAGGCGTATCTGAGCCGCGACCTTCCGCAGATCCCGCATCCCGAGATCCTGCACGTGGTCAACCCGGCCACCGAGAAGGTGATCGTGCAGCTCGCCGCGACCGGCCGTGCGGAGACCGACGCCGCGGTGGCCCGGGCCAAGGCCGCCTTCCCGGCCTGGCGCGACCTGGCGCCGGGCGACCGGGCCAGGCTGCTGCGCCGCTTCGCCTTCCGGGTCGACCGGGACCTGGAGCACCTGGCGCTGCTGGAGGTCGCCAACAGCGGCCACCCGATCGGCAACGCCCGCTGGGAGGCGGGCCACGTGCGCGACGTGCTCGACTACTTCTCCGGCGCGCCGGAACGGCAGTTCGGCCGGCAGATCCCGGTGCCCGGCGGCGTGGACCTGACCTTCCGCGAGCCGTACGGCGTGGTCGCGGTGATCGCGCCGTGGAACTTCCCGATGACGATCGCGGCCTGGGGCTTCGCGCCCGCGCTGGCGGCCGGCAACACGGTCCTGCTCAAGCCGGCCGAACTCACGCCGCTGACCTCGCTGCGGCTGGCCGAACTCGCGCTGGAGGCCGGACTGCCGCCGGACGTCTTCCAGGTGCTGCCCGGCCACGGCGCGATCACCGGCGAGCGGCTGGTCGAGCACCGGGACGTGGACAAGGTCGTGTTCACCGGCTCGGTCCCGGTCGGCAGGCTGGTCATGTCCCGGTGCGCCGAGCAGGTCAAGCCGGTGACACTGGAGCTGGGCGGCAAGAGCGCGAACATCGTGTTCGCGGACTGCGATCTCGAAGCGGCCGCCGCGAGCGCGCCGATGGCCGTGTTCGACAACGCCGGCCAGGATTGCTGCGCCCGCTCCCGGATCCTGGTGCAGCGCGAGGTCTACTCGCGGTTCATGGAGCTGTTCGAACCCGCGGTGCGCGCCGTGAAGGTCGGCGACCCAGGGCATAAGGACACGCAGATGGGTCCGCTGATCTCGGCCGGGCACCGCGACCGGGTCGCCAAGTACGTGCCGCCGGACGCCCCGGTCGCGTTCCGCGGCACGGCGCCGGACGGGCCCGGCTTCTGGTACCCGCCGACCGTGCTCGCGCCGATCGAGCCGAACGCGCCGGCCGCGGTCGAGGAGATCTTCGGCCCGGTCGTGGTGGTGATCCCGTTCGAGGACGAGCGCGACGCGGTCCGGCTGGCCAACGACAGCGACTACGGCCTGTCCGGCTCGATCTGGACCCGCGACCTCGGCCGGGCGCTGCGGGTCTCGCGCGGGGTGCGCAGCGGGAACCTGTCGGTCAACTCGCACTCCTCGGTGCGCTTCTGGACCCCGTTCGGCGGCTACAAGCAGTCCGGCCTGGGCCGCGAACTGGGCCCGGACGCACTGGACGCGTTCACCGAGACCAAGAACGTCTTCATCGCCGATCACTGACAAGTGTAAAACCATTAACATGCTGGTGCCTTGACGCATCACCGGTTGCGTCTTAACCGTCCGGGCTTCGAAGGGGACGTTCATGGTCGAGCGGTACGCGGACAAGGTGGCGGTGATCACCGGCGCCGGCAGCGGCATCGGGCTGGCCACCGCGCGCCGGCTGGCGGGCGAAGGCGCGCGCGTGGTCGTCGCGGACATCGACGAGAGCACCGGCAAGGCCGCCGCCGAGCAGGTCGGCGGCCTGTTCGTCCGCACCGACGTCACCGACGCCGCGCAGGTCGAGGCCCTCTTCCAGGCCGCGGTCGACACGTACGGCTCGGTCGACGTCGCGTTCAACAACGCCGGCATCTCCCCGCCCGACGACGCCTCGATCCTGGACACCGGCATCGAGGCGTGGCGGCGCGTGCAGGAGGTGAACCTGACCTCGGTGTACCTGTGCTGCAAGGCCGTGATCCCGCACATGCTGCGCCAGCACGAGGGCAGCGGGCGCAGGGGTTCGATCATCAACACCGCGTCGTTCGTGGCGTTGCTCGGCGCCGCGACGTCGCAGATCTCGTACACGGCCTCGAAGGGCGCGGTCCTGGCCCTGTCGCGCGAGCTGGGCGTGCAGTTCGCGCGGCAGGGCATCCGTGTCAATGCCCTGTGTCCCGGTCCGGTGGACACCGCGCTGCTGCGCGAACTGTTCGCCAAGGATCCCGAGCGCGCCGCGCGCCGGCTCGTGCACATCCCGCTCGGCCGCTTCGCCCGGCCCGACGAGATCGCCGCGGCCGTGGCCTTCCTCGGCAGCGAGGACGCGTCCTTCGTCACCGCCAGCAGCTTCGTGGTGGACGGCGGAATCTCCGGCGCGTACGTGACGCCGCTGTAGCCGGAACGCGGCTTGACCTAGAGCCGACTCTAGGATCCAGACTCCCTTCCACGG
>JBOHCW010000056.1:0-2940 GCA_050725375.1 Actinocrinis sp.
GGTCAAGTCCGAGGCCGACCCGGCGCCCAAGCCGGGCAAGGACCCGCAGCCCAACGGCGCGCATTAGGTTCTAACCGCCCGCTGAAAACCGGTTCTGATCGCGCGGTGTCGACCGTGCGTCATCATCCGATCGCGCACCGCCACGGCCTGGCGTCGGTTCGGTGAATCCTTTCGTACAGTGTTCGCTGTGCGCGTAATGGGTGCGCCGTCCGAGGTCTGGTTCGGCGACAATGGCCCGGTGGACCACACCCGAGTACCCGGCTTGCGGGTTTCCGTCCTGCGCGGCGTCGAGGCGCGGCGTGACGGCGTACCGCTGGAAGTGCCGGGGCAGCGGCTGCGGTCCCTGCTCGCGCTGCTGGCGCTGACCCCCGGTTCGGCGCGGCGCGCCGAATATCTCGCGGACCAGCTCTGGGACGGCGAACCGCCCAGCGCCAACGCGTTGCAGGCGCTCATCTCCAGGCTGCGCCGCGTGCTCGGCGCCGACGCCGTCCTTTCCCGGCCGACCGGTTACCTGCTGGCCGTCGCGCCGGACCAGGTGGACCTGGCCCGTTTCGACCGCCTGGTCGCCGAGGCGACGCCGGTCTCCGCGCGCGAAGCGCTCGCGCTGGCCGGACCGGAACCGCTGGCCGAGTTCGCGGACGTACCCGACCTGGCCGACGAGGCGCGCCGGGTCGAGACCGAGTGCCGGCGGGTGAGCGGGCTGGCCGAGGCCGCCGCGCCGCGGTCCCCGGCCGGGTCCGAGCAGCGCACCGCGCCCGGCGGCGTGCGGCTGATCGGCCGCGAGCTGCTGCTGGCCGAGATCACCCGGCAGCTGGCCTCGACCCGGCTGCTCACCCTGGTCGGCGCCGGCGGAGCCGGCAAGACCTCGCTGGCCAAGGCGGTCGCGTACGCGCGCGACGGCGCCGTGGTCGCGGAACTGGCGCCGGTGCGGGCCGACTCGGTCGCGGCCGAGGTGCTCACCGCCGTCGGCGGCCGCGACACGGTGGTCACCGAGCGCGGCCGGCGCGCCGTGGACCACCGCGACTACCGCACCCGGCTCGCCTCCGCGCTGGCCGAACGCAGGATGCTGCTGGTCCTGGACAACTGCGAGCACGTGGTCGACGCCGCCGCCGACCTGGCCGCGCTGATCCTGGACCGCTGCCCGCAGGTGACCATCCTGACCACCAGCCGCGAGCCGCTGGCCGTGCCCGGCGAGGTGCGCCTGCCGGTCGACCCGCTGCCGGTGCCGCCGCTCGAGGCCGAGTCCCGGCGGCTCGGCGAGTACGCCGCGATGCAGCTGCTGGTCGAGCGCGGTCGCGCCGTGCGCCCGGACCTGGCCGTGGACGGCGCGGACGGCGAGGCGCTGGCCGAGATCTGCCGCCGGCTCGACGGCAGCCCGCTGGCCCTGGAACTGGCCGCCGGCCGCTTCAGCCTGCTCACGCCGCGTCAGGTCGCCGACCGGCTCGACGACCGGTTCCGGCTGCTGAACGCCGGGGCGCGCACCGTGCTGCCGCGCCAGCAGACGCTGCGCGCGGTGGTCGACTGGAGCTGGGACCTGCTCGACGCCGAGGAGCGCAAGGTGCTCGCGGTCTGCTCGGCGTTCGTCGGCGGCGCGACGCTGGAGGACGTGGACGCGGTCGCCGGGTTCGACGTGCTGGACGTGCTCGGCCGGCTGGTCGCCAAGTCCCTGGTGGTCGCCGACCGGTCCGACGGCGCCGTGATGCGCTACCGCCTGCTGGAGACCATCCGCGAGTACGCGCGCGACCGGCTCGTCGAGTCCGGCTGCGAGCACGCGGCGCGCGACCGGCACTCCAGGCACTACGCGGCGCTCGCCGAGCAGGCCGAGCCCGAGTTGCGCAGCCACGACCAGTTGCGCTGGTACGAGCGGATCGACTACGAGGACGACAACCTGCGCGCGGCGCTGACCTGGGCGCTGGAGAGCGGCGACGCGGCCACCGCGTTGAGCATCTGCACGCACCTGAGCTGGTACTGGATGATGCGCGGCCACCGCGACACCAAGCGGCTTTACGCCGCCGCCGTGCAACTCGCCGAGAGCAAGGGCGCGACTGAGGGCCTTACCTACGCGACGACCGTCGCGCTGTACGCCATCGCGACCGTCGAGGGCGGCACCGAGATGGAGCAGGCGAAGAAGTCCTTCGAGCGCGCGCGCGATCTGTTCGACGCCCTCGGCGGCTATCACGTGGTCGGCTGCCTGGTGGAGATGCTGATCGCGATGATCGAGTCGAACGGTTTCTTCGAGGTGCTCGACCGAGTCCAGTCCCAGGCGCAGCAGGCCGGCCTCGCCTGGGACATCGCGCTGATCCACATGTTCCGCTCGCGGGCCTTCGCCGACGAGGACACCGACGCGGCCGAGCGCGAGGCGCGGCTCGCGATGGACCTGTTCCGCGCCGAGGGCGACCGCTGGGGCATCTCCGAGTGCGGACAGGCTCTCGGCTACGTGCAGAGCCTGCGCGGCGAACACGCGGCGGCGCTGGCGACGTACGTCGAGGCCTCGATCAAGGCGAAGGAGCTGGACGCGATCGGCGACCTGTGCATCCTGCGGCTGCAGGCCGCCTGGGAGCACGAGTTCCTGGGGGAGCCGGACGCGGCCGACCGGCTGCTCGACCTGGCCGAGCGGGAGCTGTCGGGCCGGCACACGATCGGCGAGATCCGCGCCTACCTGATACTCACCCGCGGTGAGCTGGCCCGCCGCCGCGGCGACCTGGCCGGCGCCGAGGCGTGGCTGGCCGAGGGATTGCTGTCGGCGGACCGCGGCCCGCTCGGCCCGTTCCGCGCGCGCTACGAGACCAGCAGCGGCTACCTCGCGGTGGCGCACGGCCGGGGCCGGGAGGCCGCCGGGCACTTCGGCGACGGGGTGTACGCGGCGACCCGGTTCTTCTACGACCGGCCGGACGTCGCCCTGTGCGTCGAGGGCCTGGCCGCCGCCGCGGCCGTGCTGGA
>JBOHCW010000057.1:0-5894 GCA_050725375.1 Actinocrinis sp.
CCGGCGGCGTGAACCCGCCGGCCGATCGGTCGGCGGAGCCTGTCGTGCCGCGGGGCAGGGGGCTCTGCCGCGGGTCAGCCGACCGTGCCGACGACCCGCGCGGCCGCCTTGAGCTCCTGCGCGATGCCGTCGCGCACGCCGTCGAGCTGCTGCTGGCGCGCGTCGATCATGCTGGTCTGCAGCGCGCAGTCGACCGCGTACCAGACCCCGACCACGTTCGCCTTCTGCTTGCAGGCCACGTCCGCGGTCGCCACCTGGATCTCGGCGGCGGACGGCTGCGGCGTGCGCCAGCGGTGGTCGTTGATCGCGTCGTACGGCGTGGCGTAGCTGTAGCCGTGCGCCTGCATGCATGCCGACCACTGCTTGAACACGGCGACGACCTGCGGCTCCTGCTGCGAGCGCGCGACACTGTCGACGTTCACGCCCTGCGCGACCGGCGAGTCGTTCACCGTGCCGCCGTGCGCCGTCAGCTCGGCGCGCGCCTGGGTCAGGCAGCCGCCGGGCGGGATCTGCATGCCCTGATACGTCCCGGCCGTGGCGGTCGGCGCCGCGCTCTGGGTCCCCGGACCGGCGCCGCCGGTCAGTACCCGCCGCCCCGCCGCGTCGAGCGCCGGCTCGGCGGTGCGCGCATCGGCGGCGCCCGAATTCGGCGCATGATATCCGAGCACTGCGACGGCGGCCGCGTCCACAACGCCGTAGCGGCGAGCGGCGTTGGTGCTGGTGCCCTTGCCCGCGCCGGTGTTCTTGACCGCGGGGCGATAGTCGAACCCGAACTTGCTCATGCACTGCGCGGTGAGCACGTCGGTCGCGCTCTCGACCTCGACGAACTGCTGGTCGGTCATCAGGTACGCGTCGATCGGGAACGTCAGCTGCGAGCTGTCGGTGATCGCGGTGATGCCGCCGACGTGGATCGGCGCGGCCGGGGCGCCGCCGTCCGGCGAGGTACCGGACGGGCCGGACCGGTTCGACGAGCAGGCCGCGAGTCCGGCCGCCAGCAGCGCGCAGGCCGTCGATATCAGGGCACGTCGAACGTTCGAGCGTGGCGTTGTCATGGATACTCCCCCGCGTCGTCGGTAATCTGGAGCGGCCCGGCGGCGAAGGTCGCCGGGCGCGGGCCGGGTGCTCCGCCCGATTCGAGCGGGCGGAGCACCCTCGCGATCAGCCGGCCGCCGCGGCGTGGCCCGTCAGGGTTCTACGGCCTGCCACGGCCGGGCCGGATCAGCCCCAGTTCTGCGAGGCGTTCTCGTTCTTGAGCGTCGAGTTGAAGTTGACCCCGGTCCACGCGGCGATGTGCTGCACCGGGCCGGTCTGCCCGGAGTTGTAGTAGACGTTGCCCTGGACGACCTTGTCCCAGTTCTGCACCGAGGCCGCGTTGTTCTTCACGGCCTGGCCCGCGCCGGCGCTGCCGCCGGACCACGCCACGAACACGTGGCCCGCGTAGTTGTCCGACACCGGGTCGTTGAACCGCGCTCCGGCGAAGTTGGAGTTGTAGTACAGGCACAGGTCGCCGCCCAGGTCCGAGTCCTGCGAGGTGCAGTAACCGTCGCCCTCGGCGGCGAAGGCGGGCGCGGCGGCCGCCAGGCCGACCGTAACGAACGCGCCGACGACCGCGGTCGCGGCAAGCTTCTTGCGGATGTTCACGGTGGTGTCTCCCTCGTGTCGCGGTGCTCTTGCGTGCAGGCCACTGCGCAGTGCCCGGGTTTCGTGCGTCTGTCTCGTGCGTCAGCCCCCTGATGGAGCTGTGCACACGGTTCGAGAATGGCCGCGGCGCGCGTTTCCGGTCAAGGAAGTAACCGAGCGTGGGCGATATCAGGTCGCTGGCGCCGGCGATATCCACGCGGGACCGGTCGCGATATGCGCGCGATATGTGCGCGCAAATCGTGCATTTCCCTGTGAGGCAGGTCACAATCGGCCGCGAGCGACGGTCACCGTGCGTGACAGGATGTTGCGGTCCGAGCGACCGGCACGGTTGACAGGCAGGCCACGGGCGGCTCAGGATCGTGCGGGTGACTGCTGTGGCCCGCGGCGGCACACCGCCGGATTCGGGCACCAGGACGGGACGGGGATCCGCGGATGGGCAAGGGAAAACGGCTCGGCGAAACCATGGAATGGGACGGGGCGATATCCGGCGGCGGTTCCGCGGAAATCGCCGCGGTTTCCGGTGACGCCGACACCGGTGACACCGGGGAAACGCTGGAAATCACCGGGCGGGAGCCCGCGCGGCGGCCGGCCGGGCCGGGGCACAGCCGGCGCGCGCTGCTGTGGACGGCGGTGGGCGCCGCCCTGGTGTCCACCGGCGGACTGGCCGCCTCGACGCTGGTCAAGTCCCCGGCGCAGCAGGCCGCCGAGACCGGCCCGCCGGCCGCGTCCGTGCTGACCGCCGCGGTCGAGAACAGGGTGCTGAAGAACACGGTGGTGGCCCGCGGCACGGTCGAGGCGGCCCGCCAGGTGCAGGTCACCCCGTCCGGTTCGACGCAGGGTTCGGCGACGCAGGTGGTCACGGCCGTGCGCACCAAGTCCGGCGCGCGGGTGGAGCCGGGCGCGGTGCTGCTGGAGGTGTCCGGCCGTCCGCTGATCGCACTGCCTGGCGCGGTGCCGGCGTACCGGGACCTGAAGCCGGACGACGACGGCGCGGACGTCGCGCAATTACAGGACGCGCTACGGCGGCTCGGCCGGTACAGCGGCGGCGACCGCGCCGGCCACTTCGGCCCGGCCACCAAGGCCGCCGTGACCGCGCTGTACCAGGGCATCGGCTACGACGTGCCGACCACCGGCGGACCCGGCGACGACGGCGACCGCGCCGATCTCCAGTCCGCGCAGGAGGCCGTGGACAGCGCGCAGCGCGCCGTGGACGACATGCGCCTGCAGATCGCGAGTCAGGGGACGACGAGCGGCCGGCCGTCGAGCCCGCCCGCGTCTTCGAGCCCTGCGCCTCAGACCACAGATACGTCCTCCGCCACGCCATCCGCCGCGCCGGCCGGCAAGGGCGCCTCCGGCGGATCGGGCGCGTCCGGGGCCGAACCGCTCGCGCTCCAGCTTCAGTACCTTGACAAGTCGCTCGACCAGGCGCGGCGCGCGCAGGCCGACCTGGTCGCGCGCACCGGCCCGATGCTGCCGGCCGCCGAGGCCGCGTTCCTGCCCGGCTTCCCGGCGCAGGTGGTCGCGTTCTCCGCGAAGGTCGGCGACCCGGTCAAGGCGCCGCTGATCACGCTCGCGTCCGGCCGGCTCGCGGTGCTCGCGCAGCTGTCGACCGACCAGGGCGGGCTGCTCAAGCCGGGGATGAGGGTCGACATCGCCGCCGAGACGCTCGGGCTCGACGCGACCGGCGTGATCGGCACGGTCGGGCAGGTGACCACTGACACGTCGGGTTCCGGCGGCTCCGGCGGCGCGGACGGCGGCGGCTCCGCGGGCGGCGGCGACGCGACGCAGGGCGCGCCGTACATCCCGGTCACCGTGACCCCGGACTCGGCGCTCGGCTCGCGCTGGGAGGGCCAGGACGTGCGGCTGACCGTCACCTCGGCCGCGACCTCCGGGCCGGTGCTGGTCGTGCCGCTGTCCGCGGTCAGCGCCGGGGCCGACGGCAGGACCACCGTGTCCGTGCTCAAGCCCGACGGCCACAGCACGGCGCGGGTCGAGGTGGACGCGGGCATCTCGGGGGACGGATTCGTCGCGGTGACGCCGAGGGTCGCCGGCTCGCTCGCGGCCGGCGCGCGGGTCGTCGTCGGCGCGCAGAGCGGATCAGGGCTCTCATGACCGCTGCCGAGGTGCTCGCGCACGAACGCGCGTCCCGGATGCCCGCCGCGTCGCCGGTCCCGGTCATCGAGTTCGAATCCGTGTCCATGACCTACCCCGGCCCGCCGCCGGTGTCGGCGCTGCGTCCGACCGAGCTCACGATCCGGCGCGGCGACTTCGTGACCGTCGTGGGCCCGTCCGGGTCCGGCAAGTCCACCTTCCTCAACCTGGTCGGGCTGCTGGACCGGCCGACCGGCGGGCGCTACCGGCTCGACGGGATCGACGTCGGCGCGTTGCGCGAGGCCGGACGCACCGCGCTGCGCGGCAGCCGGATCGGCTTCGTGTTCCAGGCGTTTCACCTGCTGCCACACCGCAGCGCGGCCGAGAACGTGTCGTTGGCGCAGGTCTACAACGGCGCGCCGCGCAAGACGCGCCGCGACGTGTCGTACGCCGCGCTCACACAGGTCGGCCTGGCGCACCGCGCCGACGCCCTGCCGGCGCACATGTCCGGCGGCGAGCGGCAGCGGGTCGCCATCGCGCGGGCCCTGGTCAACCGGCCCTCGCTGCTTATTTTCGACGAGCCGACCGGCAACCTCGACTCGGCGACCGCCGACGCGGTGCTCGCGCTGATCGAGCAGTTGCACGCCGCCGGGCTGACCGTCGTCGTGATCACGCACGATCCGGCGGTCGCGGCCCGGGGGTCGCGCACCGTGGCCATTCGAGACGGGGTGCTGACCGAGCATGGCTGACCGCGAGCGCGGCGCCGGCCGTGACGACCAGAAGCACCTGACGGCCGACCGCTCGACCTTCCCGGCCCGCGACCTGCTCGCCGAGGCGCTGGCCGGGGTGCTGCAGCGGCCGGGCCGCTCGGTGCTCACCATGCTGGGCACGGTGCTGGGCATCGGCGCGTTCGTCGCCATCCTCGGGCTGACCGCGACCGCCGGCGGGCAGATCGACAAGCGGTTCTCGCTGCTCAACGCGACCGAGGTGACCGTGCAGGACGTGGGCACCGCGCAGGGCGCCGCGGCCGGCCAGTCCGGTGCGGCGAGCGACCCGATGTCCTTTCCCGCCGACGCCGACCGGCGGATCGAGGCGCTGAACGGCGTGGTGTCCGCCGGCGTCTACTGGCGGCTGCCGCTGCGTCAGCCGACCGTGTCCGCGGCGCCCGACCTGGCGTCGGCCGGCTCCGGCGACGGCACCGGGCTGACCCTGTACGCCGCGAGCCCCGGCGCGCTGGCCGCGACAGACCCCGTATACAGCGAGGGCCTCGGCTACGACGCGTTCCACGACGCGCGCCGCGAACGCGTCGCGGTGCTCGGCGCGACGGCCGCGGCCCGGCTCGGCATCACCCGGCTCGACGCCCAGCCGGCCGTGTTCATCGACGGCACGCCGTTCACCGTGGTCGGCGTGATCGGGGACCTGCGCCGGATGCCGGAGCTGCTGATGTCGGTGATCATCCCGGACGCGACCGCGCTGAGCGCCTACGGGCAGCCGGCCGACCAGCGCGCCGACATGCTGGTGGAGACCAGGCTCGGCGCGGCCCGGCCGATCGCCGGACAGGCCGCGCTGGCGCTGCGTCCGGACGCGCCGCGGCTGTTCAAGGTGATCGCGCCGCCGGATCCCAACACCTTGCGCGACGCGGTGGCCGGGGACTTCAACGCGCTGTTCCTGCTGCTGGCCGGGATCACGCTGGCGATCGGCGCGGTCGGCATCGGCAACACCACGCTGGTCTCGGTGCTCGAACGCACCGGCGAGATCGGGCTGCGCCGCGCGCTCGGCGCCCGGCCGCGGCACGTCGCGGCCCAGTTCCTCACCGAGTCGGCGGCGCTGGGCACGCTCGGCGGCCTGCTGGGCACCGGCCTGGGCACCGCCGCCGTCGTCGGCACGGCGCTGGCCCGGCAGTGGACGGCGGTGCTGGAACCGTGGGCCGTGCTGCCCGCGCCGCTCATCGGCACGCTCGTGGGCCTGCTCGCCGGCACGTATCCGGCCCTGCGCGCCGCGTACATCGAGCCGGTCGAGGCTTTGCGCCGCTGATGAAACCGCAGGCCACGGGAAGGGGACGCCGCTGAATTGCACGGAATTGATTGATCGGCAGCCGCGGGTGTGTCACACGACCCTGCGACCGGGCTAGAACGGGGTGCGGCACGGACGCGGGCTGGGGC
>JBOHCW010000058.1:0-14032 GCA_050725375.1 Actinocrinis sp.
AAGCGGTACGGTGGAGATCCGCGTTTCCCAGCTGGTCACCGATCCGTGGACACTGCACACGCCGCAGAAGTGACCGCGGCGTCGGCGCAGGCCGGCGGGTCGCGACCGTGACCGGCCGTGGCCGCGCGCACAACTGAAGACGCGAAGAAAACGACGAAGAAGAGGTGCCAGCCGTGAACGCCGCGCCCGCCGACCAGCTCCGACTGCTCGACCTGCAGGCGCTGGACTCGAAGCTGGACCAGCTCGTGCACCGCCGCAAAAACCTGCCGCAGCTCGCCGAGCACGCCGCGCTGGACACCCGCGCCGGCCAGCTGCGCGACGTGCTGGTCGGCGCGACCACCGCGCAGGGCGACCTGGACCGCGAGCAGCGCAAGGCCGAGGCAGACGTCGACCAGGTGCGTTCGCGCGCCGACCGCGACCGCGGGATCCTCGACTCCGGCTCGGCCGGCCCCAAGGAGCTGTCCGGCCTGCAGAGCGAGCTGGTTTCGCTGGCCAAGCGCCAGTCAGACCTCGAAGACATCGTGCTGGAGGTGATGGAGCGGGTCGAGTCCGCCGCGGCGCGCACCGCCGAGCTGACCAAGCAGCGCGAGGCCGTCGAGGCCGACCGCGACCGGGCCGCCGTCGCGCTGTCCGCCGAGCGGGCGTCCCTGGACAAGGACCTCGCCTTCGCCACCTCGCAGCGCGACCTGCTGGCCGCGCAGCTGCCCGCCGATCTGCTCAGCCTGTACGAAAAGATTCGCGCACAGTACGACGGCATAGGGGCCGCGGCGATCAAGCAGCGCCGCTGCGAGGGCTGTCGCCTGGAGCTGGACATCGCCGAGGTCAACGAGTTCAAGGCGGCCGCGCCGGACGCGGTCCTGCGGCACGACTCGTGCCGGCGCATCCTGGTGCGCACGCCCGAGTCGGGTCTGTAGCAGGCGCGCGGCGGGCTGACGCAGCGAACGAGCGAACGGGACGGGCAGCGGAAGCGATCGTGCGAACCCTGATCATCGAGGCCGACGGCGCGTCGCGCGGCAACCCGGGCCCGGCCTCGTACGGGAGCCTCGTACGCGACGGCGACACCGGCGAACTGCTGGCCGAGCTGGCCGAGACGATCGGCCGCGCGACCAACAACGTGGCGGAGTACCGCGGCGTCATCGCGGGCCTCGAAGCCGCGCGTCGGATCGACCCGGACGCGCGCGTCGAGGTCCGGATGGACTCGAAGCTGGTGGTCGAGCAGCTGTCCGGCCGCTGGCAGGTGAAGCACCCCGACATGAAGCCGCTCGCCGAGCGCGCCCGCAACGCGTTCCCGACGGCCGGCGTCACCTTCGCCTGGGTGCCGCGCAGCCTGAACAAGCACGCTGACAGGCTGGCGAATCAGGCACTGGACGCCGCCGAGCGCGGCGAGGTCTGGCACGCGCAGACGCCCTTCGGCGGCGCCGACGGCCCGAACGCGGGCGGGGGCGGAACCGGGGGATCGGGCGAGGACGGGGGCACGGACGAGGGCACGACGCACGGTAAGACGACGCCGACGGCCCGGTCCCTGAACTACGCGTCATCGAACGCCGAGTTCCACAAGCTCGAAGCCGAACTCGCCGAGGCGGCGAAGACGGCGGGCAGGCCGCGGGCCGCGAGCGTGAGCATGCCGGCGACCGGCTGGTCCGCCGACCTCGGCACCCCGACCCGGCTGCTCCTGCTGCGCCACGGCGTCACGCCGCTGACCGGCGAGAAGCGTTTCTCAGGCCACGGCGACCCGGAGCTGATCGCGGACGGCCTGGCCCAGGCGCGGGCCGCGGCCCGCCGGCTGGTCGGCCCGCAGGGCAAGGGCGACGCGCGGTACGGCGCCGTGGACGCGATCGTCGTCTCGCCGCTGCGCCGCACCAGGCAGACCGCGCAGGCGGTCGCGGACCTGATGGACGTCGAGCCGCGCGTCGAGGACGGCTTCAAGGAACTCGACTTCGGCAGCTTCGAGGGCCTGACGTTCGCCGAGGCGCGCGACCAGTACCCGAGAGAGCTGGCGGCGTTCCTCAAGTCGACCAGGACCCCGGCTCCCGGCGGCGAGTCCGTCGCCGACGTCGGCGCGCGCGCGGCCCTGGCGCGCGATCGGATGGTCGCCCGATTCCCGCGCGAGACCATCCTGGTCGTCACGCACGTCACACCGATCAAGGTGCTGATCTGCCAGGCACTCGGCGCGCCGTTGGAAGCGGTACACCGGATGGAGTTGGCGGCGGCCTCGCTGAGCGTCATCGACTACTACTCGGACGGCGTGACGAACGTCCGCTGCGTAAACGACACCGCGCACTTGTAGGTGTGCGTGCGCTTTCAACCCGGGCATTCGGGCCGACTAGATCTCCGAGACGATGACGTCGTAGGCGGCGGACGCGCCGGGCGCGCCGGCCGATGAGCTGGGCTCGACGCGGTGGCCCAGGTCGCGGAGGGTGTCGGCGAACTCGTCGGGGGTCTTGGGTTCGGCGCCGGAGAGCAGAACGGCGCGTACCAAGCGTCCCTTCGTCGCCTTGTTGAAGTGGCTGACGACCGTCCGCTTGAGCACGCCGCCGACGATGCGCTCGTGCAGGACCCTGATGGCCACGGTGCGGCCTTTGGCCGCGTCGCCGGTCGGCCGCCACATGCCCGTGTAGCTGGACGAGCGCAGGTCGACTACGAGGTCGTCGGCGACCAAGCGCGTCAGCGGCACGGCCAGTGCCTTCTTCCAGACGGTGGTGACCGCACCGATCCTCGGCAGCTTCGTGGCGCCTGAGCAGCGGTAGTACGGGATCCGGTCCTCGGGCCGCACGACGCCCCACAGGCCGGAGAACACCAGCACCGCGTCTTGGGCGCGGCGATATGCCTCGGGCTCGGTCGCGCGCATGCCGGGGAGGTCCAGTGCTTCGTAGAGGACGCCGCTGTACACCTCGGCGGCCGGGCCGGTCGGGGCCGTGGCGAGCGTTTGGTTGTGTGTTAATTCGTCGCGCTGTCCGTTGCTGAGGCCGAGTGCGGCGAGCGCGCGCGGCGGTGCGCCTTCGCTGACCTTGATCACGGCATTGAGCAGGGACTTGCGCACTTTTGTCAGCTCGGGCACGGACAGGTTCGCCAGGTCCACCGGACCGGGACCGGTCGGGAAGCTCTTGCCCTCGGACGGCGGGATGAAGATGTACATGCGACGATTTCGCCTTGTCCTTCGTTCGCACCGTGGCCGGGGGCGGCTTTCCACCGATTTCTGATCGGAACCCTAACCGACGGATTCCCCGGCTCGTGCGGTGGACCTAGTCCTGGGGAACATGCCCTAGGATCGCCTGATCGGTCGACGGGGTCGTGTCATTTGGACATTGTCCCTGGTCCTTCTCGACCGTATGCGCCGACGCATTTGCCAGGGGAGACGACGTCCATGCCGCAGCACAGCCGCCGCACTTTATACGTCGTGCTCGGCTGGCTGGCGAGCCGCGTCCCGCTGTACCTGATCTCGACCGGGCACCTGTGGGGCTGGTACGGACAGAAGAACCTCGGTGACGTCAACACGTACTACAAGTGGGTCGTCCTCGCGCTGAACCACGGCGCGCTGCCGACGGACAACAGCTGGCAGTATCCGCCGCTGGTCGGGCCGCTGCTCCTGCTGCCGAAGATCCTGCCCGGCACGGACTACCACCAGCAGTTCGTCAAGCTCGCGTTCGTCGCCGACGCGGTGGTGATGCTGACGCTGCTGTGGACCGCGCGGCGGCGCGGCAGCTGGCTTGGGCCGTGGTTCTGGATCCTGAGCGTGCCGTTCCTCGGGCCGCTGATATATGGGCGCTTCGATGTGTACTCGGCGCTGTTCGTCGTTGTGGCGCTCGCCGCGTTGGGTAAAGGCGTGCAGGTCGGTGGCTCGGACGGTATGGACACTGTGGACGGCGCGGGTGGCACCGGGCTGTCTGGAGCGGGCGCCGGACGCCGTGAGCTGAACGGCCGCCGGTGGCTGGCCGGGGCGCTGATCGGTCTCGGCGCGGCGGTGAAGGTGTGGCCGGGCCTGACCGTCTTCGGGCTGCCGCGCAGCCGGCGGGGGTGGCAGACGATCGCGGCGGCGGTGGCCGCGGGCGGCGTCGCAACCTTGGTGTGCATGTTCGCGTTCACCAACGGCACCTGGTTCCTGCACACGCAGGGCAGCCGCGGCATCGAGATCGAGAGCGTCTGGGCCCTGCCGCTGCTTTTAGCCGACCGCGCGCACCTTTGGCATGCGACCGTGCGTAACCACTACGGCTCGATCGAGGTCATCGGGCACGGCGTCGGCGCGGTCGAGAAGCTCGCGCTGCTGTCCACGGTGCTGGTCTTCGCGCTGCTCGCCTGGTGGTGGTGGCGCAAGGCGTGGCGCCCGGCCGTGGTCGCCGACGCCACGCTCGTCGCCACACTGCTGATGATCGTCACCAGTCGGGTCATCAGCCCGCAGTACCTCATCTGGCTGCTCGCGACGGCGGCGTTCTGCCTGCTGAACACGGACAGCTCGCAGCGCCGCAGCGCCCTGCTGATCCTGATCTCGCTGCCGATCACGCAATGGATCTTCCCGTACAACTTCAACGCGCTGCGGCAGGTGCACATCGGGCCGCTCATCGTGCTGATCGTGCGCGACGCATTGCTGGTCGCGGCCGCCGTGATCGGATTTCGCGACCTGTGGCGCGACACGGTGTCGGGTCCGGTCTGGCCTCGGCGGCGAGCGCCTAAGGCGGCCGTGAGCTCACAGAATGCCGAACCGGCATCGGACACCACGACGGTTTGACGGCGCGTAAGGCATCGCTGTGTGCCTAAACGCGCGCCCACGTGGTCTGTACCACGTGCCCGCAATCCGTGCATCGGCTTGCCCTACCCGCTACGCTGCGCGCTGTGCCCCGCCGTGTCCTGGTAATCGACAGCGCCGACGCGCCCGACGAAGCACGCGCGACCCTGCGCAAAGGCTTCGACGGCATCCGCGCCGAGTTTGCCCTGCCCTCGGCGTTTCCGGCTGAGGTCATGGCGGACGCCGAGCGCGCCGCGCGAGCGGTGCAGGACGACGGCGTGCACCGCATCGACTGCACCGACGTGCGGCTGGTCACGCTGGACCCGCCCGGTTCGATGGACCTGGACCAGGCGATGGCGATCGAGCGGCGCGACGGCGGCGGCTACCGGGTCTGGTACGCGATCGCCGACGTCGCCTCGTTCGTGAAGCCCGGTTCGCCGCTAGACGTCGAGGCGCGCGCCCGCGTGAACACGTTTTATCTGCCGGACGGCCGCGTGCCGCTGCATCCGCCGGTGCTGTCCGAGGGTGCGGCCTCGCTGCTGCCCGGACAGGTGCGGCCCGCGATCATGTGGCGGATCGACCTCGATTCGTACGGCGATACGACCGGCGTCGAGGTTCGGCGGGCGATCGTGTGCTCGCAGGCGCGGCTGGACTACCCGACGGTGCAGCGTGAGCTGGACAACGGCACCGCGCCTGAGGTGATGGTGCTGCTGCGTGAGGTCGGCTGCCTGCTGCGTGACCGGGAGGCACTACGTGGCGGCATCAGCCTTAACGCGCCTGTACAACAGGTCGTCGCGGATCAGGACGGCTGGCGGTTGGAGTACCGCGCCGCGCTTCCGGTGGAGGACTGGAACGCGCAGATCTCGCTGCTCGCCGGGATCTGCGCCGCTGATCTGATGATCTACGGCGAGATCGGCGTGCTGCGTGTGCTGCCCGAGCCCGCCACCGCGACCGTGAACCGGCTGCGGCGCGCAGCCCGCGCGCTCAGGGTCCGCTGGCCGGTGGGCGAGACCTACGCGACGCTGGTGCGCCGGATGGACCCGGCCAGGCCGCGGCACGCCGCGTTCCTGACCGAGGCGACCTCGCTGCTGCGCGGCGCCGGATACGAGGTCTTCGACGGCGGCATCCCCGAGCGTCCGGTGCACGCCGCGCTGGCCACGCAGTACGCGCACGTCACGGCGCCGCTGCGCCGCCTGGTCGACCGGTTCGCGACGGAGATCTGCGTCTCGCTGTGCGAGGGCGATCCGGTGCCGGACTGGGTGTGCGAGGCGCTGCCGGGCCTTCCGCAGCTGATGGAGGTCGGCGACAAGAAGTCCAAGGCCGTCGAGCGCGCGTGCATCGACCTGGCCGAAGCCGTCGCGCTGCGCGGCCGGATCGGCGAGGTCTTCGACGGCGTCGTGCTGGACCTCAACGACCGGGTGGACTGGGACCACAACGGCAAGCCCGACGCCGGCGTCGTCATGCTGCGCGAGCCGGCCGTGATAGCGCGACTGGACGGACACGACCTGCCGCAGGGCGCCGAGCTGCGCGTCCGCCTGGTCTCGGCCGACCCGGCGGCCCGGCGCGTCCTGTTCGACTGGATCGACGCCGTCTGACGGCCTCGCCGGCCGGGACCCGGGCCACCGGATCTGTCGGATCGTCAGATCAGCCGCATGAGGTAGCCGTTGTCGATGAGCCAGATCACGTTGACGGCAGCCGGCGCGCCCGACACCAGCGTCCCGTCCACCTGGTACTGGAGGCCCTCGCCCGGCTGGCCGAACCACGGCGCGATCGGTCCGGCGTGCACCGCGAACGGCTTGAGCACCTGGTACTGGTGGTAGTTGCAGCCGGCGGCCGGGTTGCCGTCCAGGCTCTGCGGCGGGATCGAGCGTGACGCGTACGGCGCGCCGGCCGGGGCGAGGAACATGCCGAACTCGCTGCCGTACCGGTCGATCCTCTGGCCGACGGGCAGCGTCGCGGTCCACTCGACCGGCTGACCGTCCGGCTCGACGACGAAGCCGTTGTCCGGCGGGTAGATCCAGCCGCCGACGCCGCCGTTTGCGGTCGCACTGTAGTACTGCGCGAGGAATCGCTGCGGCGAGAGGGGTCCGGTCCGTCGGTAGCCGAACAGCTCGAAGCCGACCGGGCCGAGCAGCGGCAGGTGCGCCGGGCCGAGCCGGGAATCGCCGCCGAAGTAGTTCGCAGAGCACTCGCTCAGCGCGCCGCGCACGCTCGCGGGCACCCCTGCGATCGTCGTGGTGCCCGTGGTCGTGGCGATGTCCGTAGTCGCGGCGGTGGCGGCTACCGGCGCGCCTAAGGCGAGAAGGCCGACAGCGGCGGTGACGGTAACGCGGGCGAAGAACGTCCGGCTGTATTTCACGAACTCTCCCAGAGCATGGGCGGGTTGATGTCTCATCACACTGAGCAAATGGTGAAGCACTCATAGTGATGGTGGGCTGACATTATCGCGTCGCTGTCACGATGCATTGGATGCGTGAGTGAGGCGTGCACTATCAAAAAGAGCTGATCGGGCGGGTGTTCGAGGCGTGCGCCGCAAACAGCGGGCTCGACGCGGCTGATGTACGGCTCATTCTTCGCCGACGAAGCGGACGAGCACAGCGACATCGAGTTCTGGTTGTTCTTCACCCCGGCCCGCCGCGCCGAGATCGACCCGCGCGCCTGTGCTCGGCGATGCGCGGGTCGGCTATGGCCTGACACGGTCCGCCTGTCCCGACCGAATTGTTCGGTCGGTTGGACGGCGCGCTCGCTAATTTCGGTGCGGCGCGGGCGTCCGGCGGCCGGTGATCGCGGGAGTGCCCACCGTGCCGCGGTCCGCTCGTATTACAGTGGGAGGATGCTTGTCGAGGAATCGCTGACCGGCCGTGCTCCCGCCTATCTGGACGAGCCCGGTTCCGATCGGCTCGACCTGCCCACCGTGCTGGCCGCGCTCGCCGACCCCGGACGGTTGGCGATCGTGCGCGCGCTGGCGGCGCAGGGCGAGGAATGCTGCAACAAGGTCGGGGAGCTGGCCGGATTGACGGTCGGCAAGTCCACGCTGTCGCACCATATGAAGGTGTTGCGCGAGTCGGGCGTCACGCGTACGCGCGCGCAAGGCACGCACCGGTACGTATCGCTGCGCCGCGCGGAATTGGACGACGCGTTCCCGCAATTGATGGACGCGGTGATCGGCGTGAGCACAGCCTCAACCGACGTGGCCGCGACAAGCGCACCACGCCGTCAGGCGCGCATCACGCAGTGACGGCGCCTGCATACGGATTGCGGCGTACGTACCGAGCACGGTTTGTCTTCGAAGCTGCCCCTGTAAACGACGCCGCATGCCGCTGCCGCATTGCATGACACCGCCATACGACGTTGTATTACAACTTCGCCGATAGCTGATCGTCAGTGGCTGGCAGCAGGTCTGGTGCGTAACCGAGCGCCATCGCGATAAGTACGGCAAGTGCGGCCCATACGTACGCGCTGCCGATCAGCTGTTCCCACCAGGCCCACCGCATCTCGCGGTTGTTCGTGCCGGGGAACCACCACTGCGGCGAGCTGATGAACAGCACCAGCCCGCCGTAGAACAACGCCAGCGACTTGCGGTTGTGCGAGCGGTGCGCGGCCAGGACGCCCGTCAGCACGATCGGCGCGGCCCACACCCAGTGGTGCGACCAGGAGACCGGCGATACCAGCAGCGACGTGCACGCCGTGAGGCTCAGCGTGAGGATCTGCCGCCCGGCCCGCGCCGCGCGGAAGATCGCGATCAGGCCGATGACGCCGACCACGAAGCCCACGGCGAGCCACGCGTCGTGCTCCGCGGTACCGGTCAGCCGGGTGCGGTAAAGGAAGCCGTTGATCGACTGGTTGCCGGCGAATACCAGCGGGCCGATGCGTCCGGTGTCGAACACCATCTTGGTCCAGTACCGCGTCGAGTCGTGCGGCGCGACCAGCGCACCGATCCCGGAGACCACGAAGAACGACACGAGCGAGGTGATCGCGGCCCGCCACTGCCGGCGCGCGACGAAGTAGACCACGAACACCGCGGGGGTCAGCTTCATCGCCGCCGCGAGGCCCACCAGGGCGCCGCGCGGCCACCCGACCGGCCGGCCGGCCACCCGCCACCAGGTGTCCGGCATCAGGCAGTCGAACGTCACCAGGGCCATCAGCAGGACATTGACCTGGCCGTATGCCAGATCCGTGCGCACCGGCTCGAACACCACCGCGACCGGCAGCAGCAGCATGGCCAGGCGCCAGGAGCGGCGCCGGCCGGCGAGTCCGGCGGTGCGCAGGAACAGCGCGATCACCGAGACGAGCAGCCCGAGGGTGATCGCCGTCATCAGGATCCCGGCCAGCCGCGAGGAGACCTCGGCCAGCGGCGACATCACCACCGCGGAGATCGGCGGATAAGTGAAGCCGAGGTTCAGCCCGTTGCTGGTCAGCGGAAGCTGGCCGTAAAGGTCCTTGCCGGTCAGCCACGCGTGTGCGCCGAGCCGATAGACGTCCAGGTCGATCCGGTAGACCTGGAAGTTCATCCTTCCGTGGGCCACCGTGATCAGCGACACCGTGTACGTGAGCAGCACGAGAAGCCATAGGGCCGCGGAGGTCCCTATGGCTCGCGTCCTGCCTACCGGGCCGTTGTCCCGTAACAACGCCACGCTGTGCGCCCCCATGGTCACGACTACCCCGATTGTCCAGGTGAGCGATCAAATAGCGCGTCGATATTATCGGAACCGCACTGCTTAACGCGGCGCCACCCCGACCGCATCGCCCTGACGTGCGTATTCACAGCGCCGATTGCGCGCCGCTGCGCCAAGATCGGCGGCTTAAGGGTCAGCTTCGCCGCGCGGGTATGATGGTGCGGGTTGCTTAGCAAGCCTAAGTAACTCTGCGCGCGGCCGCGGCGCACGAGTGGCCGGGCGTTCGCGCAACCCGCGGAGGGGAACCTTGCCCGAGCTGAGCCGCCGCCGCCGGCAGCTGATCCTGGCTGTCTGCTGCATGAGCCTGTTCATCGTGGCGATCGACAACACGATCGTGAACGTCGCGCTGCCCTCGATCCAGGCCGACCTGCACGCCCAGGTCTCCGGCCTGCAGTGGATCATCGACGCGTACATGCTCGTGCTCGCCAGCCTGCTGATGCTCTCGGGCTCGACCGCCGACCGGATCGGCCGTCGCCGGATCTTCCAACTGGGCCTGGTGCTGTTCACGATCGCCTCGGGCCTGTGCTCGCTGGCGCCCTCGCTCGGCTGGCTGGTCGCCTTCCGGGCCGCGCAGGCGGTCGGCGGCTCAATGCTCAACCCGGTCGCCATGTCGATCATCAGCAACACCTTCACCGACGCCAAGGAGCGCACCCGCGCGATCGGCGTGTGGGGCGCCGTGGTCGGCCTGTCGATGGCGGCCGGACCGGTGGTCGGCGGCCTGCTGGTGCAAGCGGTCGGCTGGCGCTCGGTCTTCTGGGTCAACATCCCGATCGGCGCCGCCGCGGTGGTCCTGACCGCGCTGTTCGTGCCGGAGTCCAAGGCCGCCCGCGCGCGCCGGGCCGATCCGGTCGGCCAGGCGCTGGTGATCGTGGTCCTGGCCTCGCTGACCTACGCGATCATCGAGGGTCCGGGCCGCGGCTGGGCCTCGCCGCTGATCCTCGGCCTGTTCGCGGCCGCGGTGCTCGCCGTCATCGGCCTGGTCCGTTACGAGGGCCGGCGTGAGGAACCGCTGATCGACCTGCGTTTCTTCAACTCGATACCGTTCAGCGGCGCGACTGTGGTCGCGGTGTGCGCCTTTTTCAGCCTGGCCGGCTTCTTGTTCATCAATACGCTTTACCTGCAGGACGTGCGCGGCTTCTCCGCGATGAAGGCCGGCCTGATGACGTTGCCGATGGCCGCGATGACCGCCGTCTTCCCGCGGGTCTCCGCACGCCTTGTGGCCGAGCGCGGCAGCCGCGTGCCGCTACTGGCCTCAGGCATCCTGATCACCGTCAGCGGTCTGCTGTTCCTCGGCATGAGCAACACGATGTCGCTGGTGTACCTCGGTGTGCTGTACGCGGTCTTCGGCATCGGATTCGGACTGGTCAACGCGCCGATCACCAACACGGCGGTCTCCGGTATGCCGCGCTCGCAGTCAGGCGTGGCCGCCGCCGTGGCCTCGACCAGTCGGCAGGTCGGCCAGGCGCTCGGCGTCGCGCTGATCGGCACGGTGGCCGTCGCGCAGGTGCACGGTTCGATGCGCGAGGGCTTCAGCGCCGCCAGCCACGCGGGATGGGCGATCGTGGCCGGTTGCGGTGTGATCGTCGCACTGTTCGGCATTCTGACGACGACTCAGCGGGCCAAGGCGAGCGCCGAGCACGCAGCGGCGCTGTTCCCGGAGTTCCCGGAGTCGCCGGAGTCGGTGCAGACGCCGGTGGCGCCGGCGGACTCCGGGCGCCAGAACGATCACTCGGAGAGCGTCGCCGCCCGCCCGGCTAACGGAACGAGCGGCACGGACACCGTCCCCGATGCCGCACCGGAGGACGGGAGACCCGTCACGGCGAGGATGGGCGCGGACGGCGTGCCTGACACGACGACGCGGTAGCTCTGGCCGGGCAGGCCGACCACAGTCACCGGCGCGGCGACGCCGAGGCGGCGTTCAGTCGCCGCGCCCGGTCTACGAACCGTCGCGATCTGCGTCCCCGGTTGCGCGATCGTCACAGCGGTCAGCGACCGCTCGGTGCCCCTGATCAGCTTCGAGGCGATGTTCAACGTGCCGTTCAGGAAGGTCTCCCCGGTGCCGAGCACCTGACCGAGCACCACGCCGATAATCGTCTCGGTGTGCCCGTCCACGGTCGTCTCGGCGGCGAACAGCAGGCAGCCGCGGGCGGCGTCGGTCGATCCGGTCTTGATGCCGATCACGCCGTTGCCGCCGAGCAGGCTGTTGAAGTTCTTGATCGTGCCCTGCACCGGCACGGTCGCGGTGCGCTCGGCCACGATGCCTCGGAAGGCGGACGAGCGCATCGCCGCCTCGGCGAGCTTGATCTGGTCCGGCGCGGTCGACACGGTCGCCGGGTCGAGGCCGGAGGGGTCCGTGTACCGGGTGTGCGTCATGCCGAGGTCTTTCGCGGCGGTGTTCATCGAGGTGACGAACGCGTCGATCGACCCCGCGTCCCAGCGCGCGACGATCTTCGCGACGTTGTCGGCCGACGCCAGCATCATCGCCTCCAGCGCGTCGCGCTCGCTGATCCGCTCGCCGGCCTTCACCTCGACCAGCGTCTGCCCGGCGGCGAGGTCGGCGGTGTACGCGGCGGCCTCGCTCGCCGCGACGGTGATCTCGGGTCCTGAGTCGCCGGCGGACAGCGGATGGCGGGTCAGGATTAAATAGGCCGTCATCGTTTTGGCGACGCTCGCGATCGGCACCGGCTTGGCCGTGTCGCCGGACGAGCCGACTCGGCCGACCCCTTCGACCTCGACCGCGCTCTGGCCGGCCGACGGCCACGGGAGGAACGCCCCGGACCGCGCCGGGATCGTGAAGCTCGCGCTGACCTGCTGGAACAGTTGCAGTGGCGCCGGCGTGTACGGCTTGGCGGCCGGACCGTACGGTTGGTCCGCTTCTCCGCTGGCGCTCCCGTGGCCGGGCCGCGAGTACGCCCATGCGGTGACGGCTACGCACAGCGCGATGACGACCGCGATAACGCGCACGCCGAGTCGCCGATCGTCCGCCTGCGTTATGGCATCTAGGAACGCACCGGCCGCCGACGCGTGAACGCGGTCGCTGCGATCGTCCTGTCGACCTTCAGTGCTGTGCTCGCCGCTGCGCTCAGTCTCGGACACAGGCCCGGCCCCAGACCCAGACGAAGGCCCGCCTTCGTCTCCGGCCGTGGCGCGCAGAGCCCTGACATCGTTGTCATCACCGGTCCGGCCTTCCCCGCCGGGACCACCTGCCGCGCCGCTCCCGATCGGCTCGCATCCGACCGGCTCGGCGCCGTCAGTGCCCGCATCCGTGAGCTCGCTGGTCAAAGCGGTGTTTTGGGTATCGTCGGTCCGAGTCGGGCCGTCCATCCGGGCAGGGCCTCCACTGGGTAGAGCTCTGGTCACTCCTCGTGGACGCCCGAGCCCCGGGCCTGGTTGCGTGCTCTTGCGAAGGCAGCCCAGGCCCGGACTGTCCGGCTCTAATTTAATACCCTGCACGCGTCTGACCGTGCAGCGGCGGCCGCCGGGCGGATCAGCCCGCGGCCATCTTCTTCGCGTGCGCGGACAGCAGCTTGGCCAGCGCGTTCGTCGCATTCGAGGGGTCGTTGTCCCACACGACGCGATAGCCGTCGTAGTCCGGGTAGAACGAGCCGTCGTCAACGCGCGAGGTGAGCAGCCAGAACTGGTCGCCGGCGCCGTCGTGGTCGTGCACGGCGTCGATCCAGGTCTGATAGCCGAGGTCGCGTGTCGCCTCGTCCGCAACGCCCTGTCCGGCATTTACGGACAGCCCGAACTCCTCAAGCACCATCGGCTTTCCGAGCGTCGCCGCGTCGGCGAGGTGCGCAGTGATCCAGTCCGTGCCCCACCGCACCGGGTCGGTGCCGGGCTTGCCGGCCGGGTTCTCGCCCCAGCCCTCGGGATAGAGGTGGATGGTGGCGTAGTCGACATTCGGCAGCGCGACCAGGTCCTTCCAGTGCACGCCCTCGAAGTCGCCGTACGGATAATCACTCGAACTCGCGTCGCCGTAGAAGCCCTCGTCGCCCACCGCGACCAGCTGACGCGGCGCCAGGCGCTTGACGTACCGGCTCATCTCGGCGACCCACGCGGTGAGCTTCGCACCGGACCGGTCGGTGCGCGCCCGCGGCTCGTTGGCCAGCTCGAAAGTCATGATCGTCGGATCTTCGTTGTACCGCAGACCCGTGTAACGGTTGCGCCGGGTGATCACGAACTGGGCGTACGCCTTGTAGCAGTCCTTGATCGACTTCTCGGTGTAGAAGCGGTCGTGGTTGACCATCGAGCCGTACGAGTCGTCCGGCAGATTGAGGAACCAGGTCACGTACTGGCGCATCCCGCCGTAGTCGGGCCAGTTGTTCGTCAGCCCCAGCACGAGCCGGATGCCGACCTGCCCGGCCTTGTACACGGCGTAGTCGAGCGCGTCGAACGCTGCTTCGTCGTAGACGTACGGCTCGGGCTGTAGCGGCGGAAACCCGTTGCCGGCCCCGTCCGCGAACGCCCAGGCGCGCAGCACCCTCAGCGACATCGCCGCCGCGTCGTCGAGCGCCGCGTCGATCATGTAATGCGATTGTTGGTGCAGGTAGTAGCAGTTCGTTCCGCCGAACCGGAACGTCGAGCCTTCGAGCTCGAATGCCCCGCCGCGAACCGTCACGAACGAGCGCGGCCG
>JBOHCW010000059.1:0-4977 GCA_050725375.1 Actinocrinis sp.
GGCTTCCGCCGTAGGCCCGCGCAGTACGCGCTACTCGCCAGCGGCGAGCAGCACCGGCTCGGGCCGGTGGTTCGGCACGAACCACATGGCCAGCGAGGCGATCAGCAGGACCGCCGCGCCGGTCCACACCGCGGGCAGCAGACCGTTGATGAAGTGCTGGCCGGCGGACAGGGTGGCGGTCGGCCCGTAGCCGCCGCGGGCGGAGAAGATCGCGCCCATCACCGCGATGCCGAGCACTCCGCCCAGCTCCCGCAGCGCGTTGTTGATGCCGGATGCGATGCCCTCCTCGTGCCGGCGCACCGAGCCGAGCACCAGGTTGGCGATCGGGGCGAAGAACAGCGCGTTGCCGATGCCGCCGAGGACCAGCCCGGGCAGCAGGTGGGTGTACTGCGTGTTCACGGCCGTGACGTCCGCCAGCCAGGCCAGGGCGCCCGCCTGGAACAGCAGGCCGACCGCGACGATCGAGCGTCCGCCGATCCGGTCGGACAGGACGCCGGCCACCGGGGCGAGCACCATCGGCATCGCGGTCCACGGCAGCATCCGCACTCCGGCGTCCAGCGGCGAGTAGCCCCAGATCAGCTGGAAGGTCTGGGCCAGGAAGAAGATCGAGCCGAACATCCCGAAGAACATCAGCAGCGAGGCGGCGTTGACGATCGGGAAGGCGCGGCCGCGAAACAGCCGCAGCGGCAGCAGCGGGTGGTCGGTGCGCGACTCGCGCACCAGGAACCCGGCCAGGCCGGCCGCGCCGAGCAGGAAACTGCCGAGCACCTCGGGGCTGGTCCAGCCGATCGAACCGCCGCGGATCAGGCCCAGCACCAGGCCGAACAGGCCGACCGTCACCAGCGCGTTGCCCAGCAGGTCGAGCTTCTGCCGCGCGCCGTGGCTCTCGGAGAGCCAGACCCGGGACAACGGGATGATCACCAGGCCGATCGGCACGTTCAGCCAGAAGATCCACTGCCATGAGGCGTTCTGCACCACCGCGCCGCCGATCACCGGTCCCACGGCGACGGCCAGGCCGGCCAGGGCGCCCCAGCCGCCGATCGCCAGGCCGCGCCGTTCGGGCCGCACCGCCGCGGACAGCAGCGTCAGCGTGAGCGGCACGACGATCGCGCCGCCGATCCCCTGCACCGCCCGGGCCGCGATCAGCACGCCGATGTTCGGCGCGAGCGCGGACACGACGGACGCGCCGGTGAAGATGGACAGGCCCAGTGTGAACAGCCGGCGCCGGCCGAAGCGGTCGCCGAGCGTCGAGCCGGTCAGCAGGAAGACGGCGAAGGTGAGCGTGTACCCGGACACGGTCCACTGCAGCCCCTGCAGACCGGCGTGCAGCGACTTCTGGATCGACGGCAGCGCGGTGGTCACGACCAGGTTGTCGAGCTGGGCCATGAACATCGCGACGCCGGTGATCGCGAAGGTGCGCACCGGGTGGCCGATCGTTTGCTCGCGCACGTTGGCGGCGACGGACGACCCGGCGCCCGGCGCGGTTCGCGGCGGCTCAGTGCCCTGCGGTGTGGTGACGGTGTCGGTCATGATGGATTCCCCTCCATATGCCTAGTTATCAGTCACTAACTTAAGTATGAAGTAATCAGTCACTAAGTTCGATGGGCACGGCTTCGCCCGTCGGGTTGCGCTGGGAGATGGTTTCGGGCGTCAGCGCCCGGTGCGCCGGATCGCGCTAGTTCGCGTTCACGGCCGCCGCGAGGGCGCCGTCACGCTGCTGCGCGCTGACGTGCTTGTTACGGCCGAGCGCTTCGAGGATCGGCGCCCACTGCGGGTCGTCCTCGTCGTCGAGGCGTCCCGCGGCCGCGATCACGTTGCAGAACATGCCCTTGGCGAAGAACGTCACCCGGTCGTCGATCGGCATGCCGGACAGGGACTCGACCGCGCCCCACAGCTCCTGGAGCAGTTGGCGGGTCTGCCGCTGGATGTCCTCGTCGTAGCAGGCCGCGAAGGTCTGCAGCTGCATCAGCAGCGAGTCGCGGTTCGACTGAAGCTTCTCCTGGTACGCCTGCCCCATCGCGTCGAGCGCGTCCGGCCCGGTCTTGCCGCCGGCCGCCTCGCGCATCACCGCCAGCGTGTCGCGCATATTGCGCGCGCTGGCCGCCAGGAACAGGTCCTTCTTGGTCGGGAACAGCCGGAACAGGTACGGCTGCGAGACCCCGACCCGCTTGGCGATCGCCGCGGTGGTCGCGCCCTCGTAACCGAATCGGGCGAACACCGTGATCGCCTCGGCGATCGTCTGCTCGCGCCGGTCCTCGGCGGACATCCGGGTGGCCATCCGACCCGCCTCCTTCGACTGCCCTCGCGCCGGTCCTTCCGACAGGACCTAAGTTAGTGACCGATAACTACCAAGTCAAGTCCCCCACGAGAACCGGTTCCGGCAGGAGTGTGACGCCGAACCGCGCGGCCACCCCGTCACGGACCTCGGCTGCCAAACGCAGCAGGTCGGCGGTGGTCGCGCCGCCCCGGTTGGTGAGGGCGAGGGTGTGTTTGGCGGACAGCGTGGCCGGTCCCGTGCCGTGTCCCCTGGCGAATCCGGCCCGCTCGATCAGCCAGGCGGCCGAGGTCTTGAACCGGCCGTCCGGCTCGGGGAAGCGCGGCGGCGCGGCGTCACAGCGCGCTTCGAGGGCCGCGAAGTCCGCCGGCGCCAGGATCGGGTTGGTGAAGAACGAGCCGGCGCTCCACGTGTCGTGGTCGTCCGGGTCGAGCACCATTCCGCGGCGGCGGCGCTGCTCCAGCACAGCCTCACGCACGGCCTTGAGCGGCGCACGCTCGCCGATCCCGACACCTAAGGCCGCTGCGACGTCCTTGTAGCGCACGGGCGCGGACAAACCGCCCTCGTCGGTGAGCTGGAAGTGCACGCAGGTCACGACGTAACGCGGTGAGCCGGTCTTAAGGCGCGCATCCTTGAAGACGCTGTGCCGGTAGGTGAATGCGCAGTCGGCGTTGTCGAGCAGCACCATGCGCTGCTCCTCACGGTCGTAAGCGTCAACCATCACGACCGTCTCGCTGACGTCCTGGCCATACGCGCCCACGTTCTGAATAGGCGTCGCGCCTGCGAGACCGGGAATGCCTGAGAGGCATTCGATACCTGAGAGGCCTTCATCGACGGCTTGGGCGACCACGTCGTCCCAGGGCGTGCCGGCAGCCACCGACAGCAGGCCGTCGCGGATGGTCACACCCGAGGTGGCGATCCGTACGACGGTGCCGCGGAAGCCCTCGTCCGAGACGACGATGTTCGAGCCGCCGCCGAGGATCAGGAGCGCGTCGCCGTGCCCTTCGACGTCGCGGATCGCGGCGACCAGGTTCGCGTCGCTATCCGCCGTGTAGAAGTGGTCGGCCGGGCCGCCGAGCCGCAGCGTGGTGTACGGCGCGAGGCCGACGGCGTGTTCGTACCCGGCGGTCATGGCAGCCGCACGAGGGCGACCGCGCGGCCGAGCACCTTCTGGCCGCCGCTGACCGCGGTCAGGTCCACGCGCACCGTGTTGCCGTCGAGCAGCGCGCCGACCTTGCCGGACACCTCGATCAGCGCGCCGGCGCCGTCGTCCGGGACCGGGACCGGCTTGGTGAACCGCACGCCGTACTCGACCAGCGCGCTCGGGTCGCCGGTCCAGTCGGTGACCACGCGGACCGCCTCGGCCATGGTGAACATGCCGTGCGCGATCACGTTCGGCAGGCCGACTTCGCGCGCGAACCGCTCGTTCCAGTGAATCTCGTTGAAGTCGCCGGAGGCGCCCGCGTAGCGGATCAGGTTCACGCGCCGCACCGGGAAGCTCCGGGCCGGCAGCTCGTCGCCGACGGACAGGTTCGCGTAGCTCGGCATCAGGACTCTCCCGCCTTGTCGCCGGACTGGCCCGCGCCCGCGCCGTCAGGGCTCGCGGCGCGCGAGACCAGCATCGCGTACGCCGAGCAGACCGGCTCGCCGTCGACCGTGTGCAGCTCGCTGAGCAGGGTGATCATGTCGTTGCCGGCCACCGACTTGATCGCCTGGACGGTGACGGTGCACTGGATGCGGTCGCCGGCGCGCATCGGCCGCTGATACACGAACCTCTGGTCACCGTGTACGACGCGCGACCAGTCCAGGCCGAGTGCCGGGTCCTCGACCACCTGGTCGGCGGCGGGCATCGATATGACGATCGGGAAAGTGGGCGGGCAGATCACGTCCGGATGGCCGAGCGTCCTGGCCGCCTCGGGGTCCGTGTACGCCGGATGCGCGTCGCCGACCGCGAGCGCGAACTCGCGGATCTTCGCCCGGCTCACCTCGTACGGCTCGGTCGGCGGATACTTTCGCCCGACGAACGACTGATCCAGCGCCATGTCCCGGCCCCTCTACTGCGCGTATGCGCGACGGCGACTACTGGTCAACGACGAGAAGCCGCTCCATCCGCGCGTCGTGTGCACGGCGCGGGCGGGGCGGCTTCCCGGAGAAATCGAGAGCGGCGCGAACTAGCGGGTCTCGCGGTGGACCGTGTGACGGCCGTCGCGCGGGCAGAACTTCTTCAGTTCCATCCGGTCGGGGTCGTTGCGCCGGTTCTTCTTGGTGATGTAGTTCCGCTCCTTGCACTCCACGCAGGCCAGCGTGATCTTTGGGCGGACGTCTGTAGCGGCCACGGGAGCTACTCCTACTTGCGAACGGACAGACTGATAAGCGGACCCAACTAGGCTACCTGATCCACCAGGGTGCCTCGTACGCCCGCACTGCATCTTCGAGTAGCGGTGACCGGACTTGAACCGGTGACACAGCGATTATGAGCCGCTTGCTCTGCCAACTGAGCTACACCGCCATGACCGACGAAGGCCCGCCGGGCGACGCTCGTAAGACGTCACGGGCGGGCCGCCGATCAGAGCCCCAATACGGAATCGAACCGTAGACCTTCTCCTTACCATGGAGACGCTCTGCCGACTGAGCTATTGGGGCCAGAGAGGAAAACCATACAAGGCGCACCTCCCACGCCTAAATCCGGGTTCTCCCCGCTG
>JBOHCW010000060.1:0-9984 GCA_050725375.1 Actinocrinis sp.
TGCTCACACTGGCCCGCAGGACTCTGCGTCACCTGCTGGACGTGCTCGATCCGTACATCGCGCGCGGCACGCCGATCGTGGTCCCGGAACCGAGCTGCCTGGCCTCGTTCCGCGACGAGCTCCCGAAACTGCTCTGCGACGACCCGCGCGCCGCCAGGCTCGCCGCGCTCGCCCGCTCCCCCGCCGAACACCTGCTCGCGACCGGCGGTGTCAGCATCCTGCCGCGAGCCGACGAGCCGCGCCGCGTCCTGATCCACCCGCACTGTCACGCACGCGCCGTCCACGCCGCCGACGCCGACCGCAGGCTGCTGGAGGCCGTGGGCCACCAGGTGTCGATCCTCGACGCGGGATGCTGCGGACTGGCCGGCTCCTTCGGCTTCAGCGCGAAGCACGAGGCGTTGTCGCGCACGATCGGCCGGGACCAGTGGCTGCCCAAGCTGGTCGCCGCGACGCCCGAGAACGGCGAGCTGGTGATCGACGGGTTCTCCTGCGCGATGCAGTACTCGCACCTGGCCGCCGGCTCGACCCCCGACGGCGCGCCCGCCCCGACCACGCTCCCCGAGCTGCTCCTCGGCCGCGTCCGCGGCTAGGGCCGAGCGGTCACCGCCGTGGCACGGCGGGTATCGGCGCGGCGCGGCGCGTCAGCCCCCTGTGGTGAGCTCGCCCTTGCCCTTCTTCACCTTCGCCGCCTTGCGCCGGGCGGTGACCCCGGCCCAGAAGGCGATGCCGACCACCCGCACGACCGGCGCGCCGGGCGGCGGCGGTTCCATGTCGCCCGCGGTGGCGTCCTCGAACGCGCCCATCAGGCCGAAGCCCTCGACGCGCACGTCCACGTCCGGCGGGGCGATGATGTCGATGCCGGCCATCACGGCGTTGACCCGGATGACCGTCACCGGCTCGGCGAAGCTCGCGTCGCGCAGGTCGATCATGGTGCCGCCCCAGAACGCCACCGCGTTGAACCTGGCCGGCACCACCCAGCGGCCGCGCCGGGTCGAGCCGGACAGGATCGCGACCGACCAGCGGCCGCGGTTCGGCGTGCCGCCGATCCGGGGGCTGACCGCGCTCGACGCGGCGAGCGCCGGCAGCGGCGCGGCGGCCCCGGACGCGGGCAGGTCGCGGGTCAGCGGCTCAAGTTCGGCGTAGGTCTTCGCGCCGTACGCGCCCTCCAGCCGCTCCTCCAGCTCGTCCATCGTCAGCCGACCGTGGCCCGCCGCCTCCCGCAGCCGCTCCGCCACCGACTCGCGGTCGGCGTCGGAGGCGCGAAGTTCCCGCGCGGCCAGCGAGTCCCCTGTGTCAGCCATGCCGGGCAGTGTAGCGAACCGCCCGGCCGGCGACCCACGGCACCGGATCAAACGTCGAGGATCGCACGATACGGGCCGCGAGCAGCGGCGAAGGCCGTCGCGCCGCCGCTGTGCACCGGCACTGTGCGCAGACGCCGCCCGGACGCGCTATTCGGCGGCCGGCAGCGGGTCGGAAACCAGCTTGGCGTTGAGCCGGTCCGGACGCGGCCAGCGCACGTCGTGCACCCAGCCGAAGCGCTCGAAGATCCAGATGATCCGGGCCGCCACGTCGATCTGGCCGGGCAGCACCCCGTGCCGGGCGCCGCTGGGGTCCGCGTGGTGCGAGTTGTGCCAGCTCTCGCCGAAGGACAGGATCGCCAGCGGCCAGAAGTTCGCCGCCCGGTCCCGGCTGGTGAACGGCCGGGTGCCGGCCACGTGGCAGATCGAGTTGACCGACCAGGTCACGTGGTGCAGCAGCGCCATGCGCATCAGCCCGGCCCAGAAGAACCCGGCCAGCGCGCCGGTCCAAGTGCCGGTCACCAGGCCGCCGATCAGCGCCGGGGCGAACAGCGAGACCGCGGTGATCGGACCGAACAGCCGCCCGACGACCCGCATGTCCTTGTCCGCGGCCACGTCCGGGGCGAACCGGGCGCGGTTGCTCAGCTCGCGCTTGAGCATCCAGCCGATGTGCGCGTAAAGCAGGCCCTTGAGAAGCGCGCGGGTGTCGGTGCCGAACCGCCACGGCGAGTGCGGGTCGCCCTCGCGGTCGGAGAACGCGTGGTGGCGGCGGTGGTTGGCGACCCACTGCACCGGCGAGCCCTCGACGGCGAGCGACCCGGCGACGGCCAGCACGATCCGCAGCGGCCGGCGCGCCTTGAACGAGCGGTGCGTGAACAGCCGGTGGTAACCCACCGCGATCCCGGCGCCGGAGATCAGGTAGCCGACCGCGAACATGACCACGTCGAGCGTGGTGATCCCCCAGCCCCAGGCCAGCGGGACCACCACGGCCAGGCCGAGCATCGGGCCGAGCACGAAGAGCCACATGGACACCGCGCCGAACGCGCTCTGCGGCGTGTCGAGCAGCGGCTTGGCCTCGGCCTCGGCCACCAGCCCGGTGGCGGACAGTACGGACGGATCGGCGGATGCCGGGCTCACGGAGCCTCCTAGGGCGGCGGTGCGGTCGGCCTGGTGGGCCTGGGTTTCGGGCCCGTCGAGGTGGTGGTGCCCACAGTGTCGGCACGGGGGCCAACATCCTCGTGAACGCCGTGACGCCGCCCCCGGCCAAGTCGGTGAACGTGGCTGTGTTCGGGCCTTCCCCAGCAGACTACAACCGCTCCCCCGCCCTGACCGCACCGCGGATCGTGTTACCCGCCGGAGCCAGCGGACATTGCCAGCGCGCGTCGTACCTGCACGAGGGGTGGTAGGCGAAGTTGAAGTCCACCACCAGCGTGTCCGCCGTGCCGCCGAGATCCGCGCCCTTGGCCGTGTCGAGCACGTACCTGCCGCCGCCGTACGTCTCGTGGCCCGCGGTCCCGTCACGCAGCGGCACGAAGAGGCCGCCGGCGTACTGGCTCAGCCACCACACGTCGAGGGTCGCGCCGACCGGGTCCGGCAGGCGCACCCGGCCGACCAGCCGCATGCCGGTACTGCCGTCGCCGTCGGTCGGGATCGCCAGGACCACCGGCTCCTGCGGCGCGGCGATCGGCAGCTCGAAGCGCAGCGCCGGGTTGTACGGCCAGTACGGCACGCCGCTCTCGCGCATCGGGTCGCCCGGCGGCAGCGGGCTCTGCGGGTGGCGGCGGAACAGTTCGTCACGCCCCTCGCGCCACAGCGCGTGCGCGCGCTGCGGGTCCTTCTCGGCGCGCACCGCGGCGTACAGGCCGCTCACCTCGCGGCGCCAGCCGGCCAGTTCCAGTTCCGTCAGGCTCATCGCAACTCACCTGGTGCTCGGGGGGCAAGGTCGCCGTCCAGCCAATCACAGCGGTGCGACACAGGGTGATCCGGTTGATCTTCCGTCACCGCCGGGTAAGAACTTCCCCGACCGCATATGTCAGAACCCGCACGTCGAGGCGAAGTCTCGGTGAACGGGCTTGACCGGCCGTCGCGCAGGCAGAACGATTCTGCCCAGGGGGACCGCTTCTCATCGGCGGTCGAGGGAACGTCATTGGGGGAGATGGATCTGTCACGGAACGACCCGGCGCAACGCACTGAGACGTTCGCCGAGCAGCAGGCCAACGAGAACCGCGTCAGCGCGCCGCAGTTGCCGCCGGCCGTGGTCGCGGTGCTGCTGAACGAGGGAAAGGTCACCGAGGCGGTCGTCTCCCGGGCGGTGCTCGCACTGGTCGACGACGGCTGGCTGAGCATCGACCCGCAGGACGGGGGCGTGCCGCTGCTGCGGATCGCGCGGATGCCGGCGCCGGGTCAGGTCCGGCCGTTCGAGCACCTGCTGTTCGAGCGGATCACCCAGCGGATGGGGCGGGTCGGCAACGTGCCGATGTCGGCGCTGACCAGCGACGACGGCGACGCCTACAAGCCCTGGTGGACCAAGTTCAAGTCCGCGGTGACGGCCGAGGCGCACGCGCAGGGCGTGCTGGCGCGCCAACTGCCGGACGCCGCCGCGTGCCTGGTCCCGCTCCTGCTGGCGGGCCTGGCGGCCGCCGCGACGGACATCCTCGCGTCAGGTGGCGCGACGATCGGCGCGGGCATCGCGGCGTTCGCCTTCGGCTGCGTGCTGTCCAACCGCAACGGCAGCCCGCGGCTGACCGAGCAGGGCCAGGCCGCGGCCGCGTGGTGGCGGGAGAACGGCGGCGGGCTGAGCGGCGCGGTGATCGCGGACAGGCTGCCGCCCGGCGCGCTCCCGCGGCAGAACTCGAACGAGGCGCTGGTCGCCGAGCACGCCACCGCGCTGCCGGACGGCTTCGTGTGGTCCTCGTTCGCCGGACGCTGGCACCCGCTCAAGGTCGGCGCGCTCGACGTGTCCACGACCGGGCGTCCGAGCACGGCCGTCGTGCTGGTCATCGCGGCGCTCTTCCTCACGGTCCCGGCCGCGCTCGCGGGACACGCCGCGGTCGGCGGCACCGGCGGCACGCTGCTGACCTTCGGGCCGGCGATCCTCTTCGGCGGCGTGCTGCTGCTGGGCTGGCTGCCGTCGAACCGCGAGCGCCGGCGGATCCCGAAGCGGGCCCGGTTCACCGGCCAGATCGTCAAGCGCTGGACGTACGAGTCCGGCGGCGAGGACAGCAAGACGTACCACTGCGTCTGCGTGGACGACGGCGTCTCGGCCGCGGGCCTCTCGTTCCGGATCGACCGGGCGCTCTACCACCGGGTGCAGACCGGCGACCTGGTGGACGTGGAGTTCAACCCGCGCTGGCACAAGCTGCGCCGGATGGTCCCGGCGGCCCAGGCCCCGCCGGCCGGGCCGCCGCCGTGGCAGGCGCGGTAACAGAGCCCCGACGGCCGCCGCACGGCCCGGCCGGGCTCGCCCCTCGCGCGAGTGCCGCCAGGCCGTGCCCGGCGCGTTACGCGCCGAAGCGGCCGGCCAGGTGGCGCGCGTGCGACTCGGCGTCCGAGTGCGCGGCGGCCCACTGCTCCTTCGCCATCGGGATCAGCTGCGCCATCGCCGGGGTCGACTCGGCCAGGGTCAGCTGTGCCTTGATGAAGGTCAGGTCCAGGCCCATCGCCTTGCCCAACACGGTCTCCAGGTACGGCTGCACGAAGTCCCAGCCCTCGCGCGGGGTGCCCGGGTCGTAGCCGCCGCCGTAGGCCAGGACCACCGCGGCCGGACGGCCGGCCAGCGGCTTGCTCCCGTCGTTGCCGATGGTGGCGCCGTTGAGGATGATCTGGTCCAGCCAGGCCTTGAAGGTCGACGGCACGCCCCAGTTGTACATCGGCATCGTGATCAGGTACGCGTCGGCCGAGACCACCTCCTCGACCAGCCGGGCGCGCTGCGCGAACGCCTCGACCTGTTCGGCAGTGCGCTGCCCGGCCGGGGTGAAGCTTGCCAGGATCGACTGCTCCAGCAGCGGCGGCACCGGGTTCAGACCCAGGTCGCGATAGGTGACCACGCCGCCGGGGTGCGCCTGCTGCCAGGTCTTGCGGAAGGTGTCGGCGATCTGCTTCGAGACGGAGCCGGCGGACAGCGCCGAGGAGTCGACGTGCAGCAGATGGGCCATGGGGATTGCTCCAGACTGGTCTGTGGCACAACTCGTTGTAGAACAAGATTGTCTTTCGCGCAGACTATTTGTCAAATCGCCGATTCCCGGTATCCTGGAGCGGACGAAACAGTGTTCGGCGACAGGAGAGCGGCATGCGGACACGCGCCGCGCAGGGGAGCGCGGTTTGAGCACGACGACGGACAAGACGACCGCGGCGGCCGCCATGGACGCCCCGACCGCGCCAGGCGTGATCCCGGCCGGCTTCGAGGACAACTTCGGCTGGCTGCTGGCGCAGTGCTTCCGCGCGCACGTCGAGGCGATGGACTTCGCCGTCGCCGACCTGCCGCACGGCCACCGCGGCTTCCAGGCGCTGCTCGGCGCCGCGAACTGCAGTGCGCACAACCAGGCCGAGCTGGCCAAACAGCTGGGCGTGGACCGCACCGTGATGGTCTACCTGGTCGACGACCTGGAGCACGCCGGGCTGGTCGAGCGGCTGCCGGACCCGAACGACCGGCGCAGCAGGCTGATCCGCGCCACCGAGGCCGGGCGCGAGCGGCTGTCGGTCGCGCAGTCCAGGATCAGCGCCGCCGAGGCGCACCTGCTCGGCGCGCTCAGCGCGAAGCAGCAGCAGTCGCTGCGCTCGATGTTGCGCGAGGTCGCCGCGCACCGGATGAACCCGGCCACGGGGGCCGAGGCGTGCTCGATAGCCGACCGGGTGAACCAGGGCACTGTCTGACTCGGCGGCTCCCGGCGCCGGGAACGGACGCCGGCGCGACCTGACGTTTTCTGACGGCCCGTCAGCCGCCGCGGACGGCCGCCATGCCCGCAAACGGCCGCATCTGTCGCCCGGCGGGCACCGTGCGTTTGACCGCCGACCTCCGGCACGGCATTGTTTCCGAGCAATCACCGTGCGGAGAAGGAAGCCATGGCCGATAACCCGACTGCTGACGCCCTGTTCGCGACGGCCGCCGCCGGCTGGGGGTTCGCCGAGTCGAGCCGCGTCGACGGCTGGCGCCTGCGGGCGGCCGGCGGATTCACCCACCGCGCCAACTCGGCCTGGCCGATCGGCCCGCTGGAGCGCTCGCTGCCGGACGCGATCGCCGAGGTGCGCTCCTGGTACCTGGCGCGCCGGCTGCGCCCGCTGATCCAGGTCGTCGTCGGATCAGACCTCGACGTCAAGCTCGACGGCCTGGGCCACCACGAGACCCGCGCCCGCGCGCTGCGCCAGACCGCGAACGTCGAGAAGGTGCTCGACACGCTGCTCAGCGTCGCGCCGATCGGCGTGAAGGAGGCGTACTCGGACGCCCCGAGCGAGGACTGGCTCGCGCTCTACCGCTCCGGCGACCTGCCGCCGGCCGCCAGGCAGGTCCTGGGCTCCGGCGACCGCGTGCAGTTCGCCACCGTCTACGACTCGGACTCCGGCGAGCCGGTCGCCATCGGCCGCGCCGCGCTGTCCGCGGCCCCGGACAGCGACCTGACGCCGACCTGGGTGGGCCTGAGCGCCATCGAGACCTCGCCGGCCGCGCGCCGCCGCGGGCTGGCCAAACTGGTCGTCGACGCGCTGCTGGAATGGGCCGGCGAGCACGGCGCCACCGACGCGTATCTGGAAGTGACCCCGGACAACGCCCCGGCCATCGCGATGTACGACGCGCTCGGTTTCACCACCCACCACGAGTACCACTACCGAGTGATCGCCTGATGATCCGATAGGGTCCCGGCAGCGCCCGCGCACGGATGCGAGCGCGCGCACGGAAAGGGACCGCGATGGCCGAGCGTTCGAAGTTCGACACGGTGGCCGCGAACTACGCGGCCGGGCGGCCCGACTATCCCGCGGACCTGTACGACACGCTCGCGCGCGTCCTGGGCCGCCCGCTGGCCGGCGCCGACGTGGTGGACCTCGGCGCGGGCACCGGCATCGCCTCCCGGCAGCTGGCCCGGCGCGGCGCGAGCGTCACCGCGGTCGAGCTGTCCGGCCCGATGCTCGCCGAGCTGGCCGCCACCTCCCCCGGCGTGCGCCCGGTGCGCGGCAGTGCCACGGCCGTCCCGCTGCGCGCGAACAGCGCCGACCTGGTGACCTGCGCGCAGGCCTGGCACTGGATGGATCCGGCGCTGGCCGTCCCCGAGTTCGTCAGGGTCCTGCGCCCTGGCGGGGTGTTCGCGGCCTGGTGGAACCAGACGCACCGCGACAGCGAGTGGGAGCACCGCCAGGAGCTGCGGATCGAGGCGGCCGATCCCGGCTGGCGCCAGGTCTCCGGCCCCTACGGCAAGCGCGACGCCGAGTTCGGCCAGGACTCGGGCCTGGACGTTCAGACGCACCGGTTCTCCTGGCAGCGCACCGTCACGCTCGACCGGCACCTGGAGAACCTGGTGTCCAAGTCGTACGTCGCGCTGCTGACCGACCGCGAGGGATTCCTCGCCGCCGAGCGCGAGATCCTCTCCACGCAGTTCCCGGACGGCAGCCTGACCGAGCGCTTCGCCGTGCACCTGGTGACCGTGCGCGTACCGGCCGAGGCCAAGGCCGCCGGCTGACCGTCGCAGTCGGCTGCGACGAAAACCCGTTGCCCGGCCGGGCGCGTCTATGGGTTCATAGACCCCGGCGCGGCCGACAGTCCGTACAGTCCCTCATCAGTCCGCACAGCGCGGACGGGACGGACGGGGCGCGCGCGGCGGCCGGCACAGCCGCCGCGGATTCGAGAGGAGGCCTCCGGCGATGTCGCACTCTCACCCGCTCCGCCGTTGCAGGCACTCTCGTAAGCGCTCAGCCGAATAACCGGGCCCGCCTCACCGACCCGGCCACCGGCTGCGGCCGCGCCTTCCCTTGTTTCCATCCCACTGCTGTTTCCATCCCACTGCGCCACGTCGCGACCTCGGAGGTCGATTTCCCATGCCCATGACCGAGCTGCCCGGTCGCTTCGTGCCGATCCGCCTGTGGGCCGATCCCGCGACGGTAGAGCCCAAGGCGCTGCAGCAGCTGTACAACGTCACGACCGTGCCGCAGGTCGCCGGTGTCGCGGTGATGCCCGATGTGCACGTCGGCATCGGCGCGACGGTCGGGTCCGTGATCGCGATGCGCGGCGCGGTGTGCCCGGCCGCCGTCGGCGTCGACATCGGCTGCGGGATGACGGCCGTGCGCACCTCGCTCACCGCCGCCGACCTGCCCGAGGACCTCGGCCGGCTGCGTTCCAGGATCGAGGCGGCCATCCCGGTCGGCCGCGCCTCGCACCCGCGCCCGGTCGACGGCACGAAGCTGCCCGGCTTCTCGGCCACCGACTGGAACACGTTCTGGGCGAACTTCGACGAGCTGGCCCCGCAGGTCAAGGCACGGCGCGAGCGCGCCCTCGGCCAGATGGGCACGCTCGGGTCGGGCAACCACTTCATCGAGCTCTGCGTCGACGCCGGGGACCAGGTGTGGCTGATGCTGCACTCCGGTTCGCGCAACATCGGCAAGGAGCTGGCCGACCACCACATCGGCGTCGCGCGGCCTGTCGCACAACAAGGGCCTGATCGACCGCGACCTGGCGGTGTTCCTGAAGCACTCGCCGCAGATGGACGCGTACCGCGCGGACCTGTTCTGGGCGCAACACATTGGCGAAAGTAACTTATGGATCTGGAAGCACAGTGGGACTGACCTGCGGTGAGTTGACGGCAATGCGGGCCGCGCCCGTGGCTGGGGCTGAGGTCGGGTGCATCTCGTCAGCGGCAGTCTTCGACTTGCCGGGCGGCGGGCGGTCCTGTCAAGACATGTATTCCAGTCTTGTCAGGGCCGTTCGTCGTCCGGCACCCTCCGGGGCCGCTGAGGAGATGCACCCGGCCGACCCACCCGACCATCTACCGACCGGAGGCGGCCGACAAGATCGGCTGCGCCGCTATATCTCCGAGGCGGTAGCTGCATCGCTCGTCGCCCCAGGGGCGTTAGTTTGCCCAACCGTCTAGGGAGACCTGCGGGCCTTCGCTGAGGTAGTGGCGCAAAGCGCTTGCGGTGGTCGGTACGAAGTTGGTGGGGATGGAGTCAACGTTCGTCCACGTGACCTCGGCGTGCTTTCCGGGTTCCTTGTTGGCCGCTTCGCCGGACCACTGTTCGACTGCGAAGACGACGGTCAGGAAGCCGTTCGGGGCTTCGACGCCGCGCGCCCCGTGGATGACGTGGACGAGACGCATCGACTCAGAGTCGATAACGAGTCCGGTCTCTTCCTTCAGTTCGCGTGCGGCTGTCTCGGTGATCGGTTCGCCCGGATCGCTCTTGCCCACCGGTAGGTCCCACATTCCTTGAGCGAATTTGGCCTTGGGGCCGCGCTGGAGCAGCAGGACACGCTCGGTTTTCTTGTCGTGCACGATCACGGCTGCGACCAGGAGGGTCATGGAGTCGTAGGCGGGTGGGATCGCGGGGACGACTGGGGACTGGACCATGGGAACCTCTTCTCCGGCTGCGTCCAGTGTGATCCTAGAGGAGGGCTTCATACGCACGGCGGTCGAGTTCTCGTGCTCCCGGGACTCCTCGCCGTTTGTAGGTGGCGAGCGCCGGCCGAATCGATGAGATCGCCTTGCGGGTG
>JBOHCW010000061.1:0-6163 GCA_050725375.1 Actinocrinis sp.
GTGCGGTCTCGTTCGGTACCACAACGAGTGGTGGCACTACACGCTGAAAGACGAGCCCTATCCGGACACGTATTTCGATTTTTCCATCGCATAACAGCGCCGGCTAAAGCGGGAAAAGGCGGCGTCGCGCCTGAAGCCCGCTTTGGCCGGCGTTCTCTGGTCGGCGCTGTCCGGTCGGCGCTGTCCGGTCGGCGCTGTCGCAAAAGTCCGCCCCCACCCCACTGCGGCTATCGGTGCCCGAAGTCCTGCGCGACCTCCTGGATGTCCGGGTCCTCGCTGGCCGCGGCGGCTTCGCACAGCTCGGCCAGCGCGTCCTCGAGGCCGAGGTGGTCGAGCAGCTCCGCCATCCTGCGGAAGGCGTCGTCGTCCGGCTGCGCCTCAAGCAGGGCACGCACCGCGGGCGGCACGAGTTCCCCGGCGGTGTCGGCCTCCAGTGCACCGAGTGCCCGGCGCGCCTCGCCGGCGTCGCGGTGGCTCAGGGCGGCGCCCACCAGCTCGGGTACCAGGTCGCGGGTGTAGTCGAGATCGAGCAGGCCCAGCAGGAACAGCGCGTCGCGCCGGTCGTCGCCGCTGGTGAGCGCGGCCCTCAGGTGCGCGGCGAGCGTGCGGGGCTCACGCTCAAGAGCGGCGGCCGCGAGCAGGACCTGCTCGATCCCGCGCAACACTCCCGCCAGGCCCGTCGAGGACGTGTCAGAGGTCACTACTTCTTCTTCTTTCCGCCGCCCTTGTTGAACACGTTGCCGTTCTCGTCCTTGTTCGTCCAGGGCAGGCCCTTGACCTTGTCGACGAAGGAATCGACGCTCATCGGCTGCTTCGGGTAGATCGTACGGTGCCCGAACGACATCGTGCCGCCCGCCACGTCCTTGCCGTCGGCGCAGAAACCGAGGTCGTCGGGCAGCTCGGTGCCCGCCGGGAGCTTGTGGTACTTGCCGCTGAGCGGCGCCTTGTCCAGACCCGCCGAGGTGAAGGTGGACGCCCCGTTGTACTTCCCGGCCCCGCTCGGATAGGGCCCGATCTCGTCCGAGCCGTTCGCCACGCCGAAGTCGCTCGGCCGGCCGCCCTTGGGCCCGGACGCGTTGCCGAAGCCGAAGACGTCCTCCGGCGTCGTCTGGTACGGATTGAGGCCCAGCGGGTCGAACCAGGTGAGCGGATTGAGGACGTAGCCGAAATCGTCGGGCGCCGGTTCGAGGCCGAGCGGGTCCGGGCTCAGGTAGACGCCCGTCTCCGGGTTGTAGTACCGGTGCAGGTTGTAGTGCAGGCCGCTTTCGGGATCGTGGTACTGGCCGGGAAAACGCAGCGGGCACTGCACGGCGTCGTCCTGCTCCGGCCCGCCCGCCTCGACCGGCGAGCCCCAGAGCGTGGCCGCCGGGCGGTGCCACGCGACGGCGCCACGCTCGTCGACCAGCTCGGTCGCGGTGCCGACCAGGTCCGTGACGATCGCGTGGAACTCCCGGTCCACCTCGGACTGCGGCGCTCCGGCCGCCCACCGGGTCCGGGTCTGCGCGACCGGACGGTGGCCGCCGGGCTCGTAGTCCCACGTCAGGGCCTGGGCCGAGCCGTCGGCCCGTGAACTGACCTGCTCGGCGACGCGGTCGCCGTCCCAGGTGAACCAGACCTCTTCCACCACCGCGCCGTGCCCGTCGACGCGCTTCTTGGCGATGCGTCGGCCGAGCGCGTCGTACAGGTAACGCCAGATCCGCCCGTCGGGTGAGGTCAGCCCGGTCAGCCGGCCCTCGGTGTCCCACCGGTAGACGGTTTCGCGCGTCTGGCCGGACAGCGTGCGGCGGCGGGTGCGGATCAGCCGCCCGTCCCCGTCGTACTCGTGGCTGGTGCGCCCGGCCCGGATCGGCCTGTTGCCGGCGTTCTCCCGCTCGCCCGAGGTGTCCTGGTCACCCGGCAGTGTGGTGTGGACGGGGCTGCCGCCCCCGTCGTACGCGTAGGTCTCGCTCCAGTCTTCGGCCCGCACGCCGGTGACGCGCCCGAGGGCGTCGAGCGTGTACGCCGTGGCGCCGCGCAACCCGTCGGTGACCTCCACCGGTGCGCCGTCCGCCCTATAGAGGTACGTGCGGTACTGCGCGTGACGCGGCTGCTCGACGCCCGCCTGGTCGTAGACCCACACCGCCATCGCACTGACCCGGCCGACCTCGTCATAGGTGTTGCCGAGCGCGGCGAGCGGGCCGAGGCGGCGGGTGACCTCGCGCCCGGCGAGGTCACGCTCGACGGCCAGCAGCCCGGCGGTGCCGGTCATCTGCGTAAAGCGCCCCGCGGCGTCGTAGACCCACTCGGTGACCACCTCGGCGGGCGTACGCCGCCGCAGCAGCCGGCCGGCGAGGTCGTATTCGAACGCGGTCACGCGCCCGTCGAGGCTCTCGCTCAGCACCCGGCCGAGCCGGTCGCGGGTGTACTCGAGAACGGCGTCGGCGCTCTCGGCGCGCAGCAGCCGCCCGCACGCGTCGTACGAGAAGGCGGCGCTGCCCGAGTCCTCGCCGGCGTCCCGCGCGAGGAGGCGGCCCATCGCGTCGCGCCGGTAGACGGTGCGCTGTCCCAGGGCGTTGATCCGCTCGCTGATCCGCCCGGCGCCGTCCACCCGGTAGGCCAGGGCGCGGCCGCTGAAATCGACTTCCGAGACCAGCCGGCCGACCGCGTCATAGCCGTACTGCCACGCCTGGCCGGCGGGGCTGAGCACCCGGGAGATCCGCAGCTCGGTGTCGTACCCGAACTCGTATCGGGCGCCGGTCGCGTCGGTTCTGGCCGTCACCTTGTCGAAGGGCCCGTATTCGTACGTGGTCGCGGCGCCGCCACGGGCCCGGTGTTCGAGCAGGTTGCCCTCGACGTCGTACGACCACTGCTCGCGGGCCCCGTCCGCCGCCTCGGTCCAGGCGAGGCGCCCGTCGGCGTTCCACCCGGCCTTGGTGACCACGCCCAGCGGGTCGGTGACCGCGGTGGGGCGGCCGAACGCGTCGCGCTCAAGCCGGGTGAGACCGGCGCCCGGGTCGGTGATGGCGAGCGGCAGGCCCGCCTGGTCGGCCTCGTAGCGCACGGCGTTGCCGAGCGGATCGATCGCCGCGGACAGCGCGCCGTGATCGCTGTACTCGAACGCGGACTGCGCGCCGGCCGGGTCCGTCACCCGCGCGACGCGCCCGCACTCGTCGTACGCGTACCGCCACACCGCGCCGTCCGGTTCGGTGACCTGCACGGCGTGGTGCGGCTCGCCGTACACCAGCTCGATGGCGCGGCCGTCGGGACGCTCGATCCGCACCGGATCGCCGTACGCGTTCCGGTCGATTTTGGTGACCGCGCCGAGCTCGTCCGTGTACGACAGGACCCTGCCGTACCGGTCCTGCTCGGTCCGCGACTCGCCGCCGAGCTGGTCGACCACGCGCACGATCTGCAGGCGCTCGTTCCAGTGGTACTCGGTGACCCCGCCGAGCGAGTCGGTGATCCAGGTGGTCCCCGCCTCCGGATCGTAGGCGAAGTCCGCGGCCAGGTAGCCGTCCGTGCCCTCCGCGCGCACGACGCGGCCGTCCGGTCCGTACTCGTAGCCGTACCGGTATCCGTTGCGGTCGGCCCAGGAGGTGATCCGGTCCTGGTCGTCGTACTCGAACTCAAGCGGCCGGCCGCTGGAGTTGAAGGTCTCGACGAGCCGGCCGCCGACGTCGTAGCCGAAGCTGACCAGCGGTGTGTCGGCGCCGCCGCGCGGGTCCGCGAGCGCGATCGCCCGGATGCGGGCGCCGCCGCGCGTGTACTGAGACTCGAGCACGAGGTGGTAGCCGCCGGAGTGGTACACGTCCGTAGGCACGCCGTCCGCGTTGTATACGTAGGTGACGCGGTTACCGCTGCGGTCGGTCATCACGGCCAGCGGCCGGTGTGTCTCCGGGATCGGGCCCGGCGGGAAGTGCAGGGTGAGACCGGCTTCGGGCTGCTCGACGACGATCGTGTCGGTCTTGAGGTCCCAGGACAGCGGCCAGCGCGCGCCCTCGGCCGGCTGCACCTTCTGCCCGGGCTGGCTCGGGATCCCGTAGTGCAGCACGACGCCGTCGGCCGCGGCGAAGTGGATGCCGTCGTCGTCGATCTCGACCCGCTGGTCGACGGTGGCGGCCCAGGTGCGCCCGAAGCTGTGGCCCATCCGGTATCCGGAGCGGTGGGTGCGCTCCAGCACGAGCGGGAGCACCCCGGGCAGCGAGACGTCCGACTGCGGCAGGAACATCTCGCCGGACACCAGGTCCACGGGGTCCTTCGAAGCGGCCTGGCCGCCGGGGGACGCCGCGTCGTGAACGCCGTCGCCGGTGCCGAGCCTGCCCGGGCCCCCGCCGCCGCGGCCTTGCCCGCCGCCGGACGAATGCGCGCCGAACGCGCCCGACCCGCCGCGCGCGTTCGAGATGCCCGAGACGGACTTGTCCGGGTTGACCTTGTCGAACGAGTCCTTGACGTCGCCCTCGTTCTTCAGGGCTTTGTCGAGGCTCTTGTCGGCGGTGTCCGCGGAGTGGTGCATGAAGCCGCTCAGCTTGCTTCCCGCGTCGCCCAGACCCTTCTGCGCGGCGGACGCGAGATCGTGGGCCGCCGCCGCCAGTGCGCCTTTAGCCATCAGAAGTTCAACTCCGCTATCCCCTGCTTGAGGGTGTCCACGTGCTCAAGCACGGTCTGGGCGTGCGTGCGCAACGCCGCCGTGTTGGTGGTCACCGTCGACGGCTCGATCTGGACCCGGCCCGAGCCGCCCGAGCCGCCCTGCGGCGCACTCGACCACAGCAGGTTCTCGATCGCCTGCATCACCTTGTCGAGCGCGGGCTTCGCCAGGCCGTTGATGACCTCGTTGATCAGATACTGCTCGAGCTCCCGCTCGAGCTCGCGTGTCATGAGCCTGACACCCGCCTCGATCGCCGGCAGCGCCAGTTCGGACAGGCCGAAGGTCACCGCCGCGGCGGCCTCGTCGGCGAAGAAGGCGATCGCCATGCCGACCAGTTCGGCGATGGCCGCGACCTTCTTGGCGACGATCACGCCGGCCGCCGCGTCCAGGGCGTCGGCGACCACGGTGCAGCATTCCTTGATCTCGGAGATGTGATTCGAGGCCAGATACTCCCAGCCCGACTGCATCCGCGCGGTCGAGTCGCCCTGGTAGCCCTGTGCGATGCCGGCGATCGCGGACGTCGCGTCCTGGACGGTGGAGTCCACCGACGACCCGAAGGTCCGCAGGTGCGAGGCGAACTGCAGGACGGCTTCCTCACTGATGTCGGGCCAGTCCACGCCGAGGATGCCCAGCAACTTCACCAGCGGTTCCGGCAGATCATCCGCGGCCAACTGTGCCCACCCTTCACGCCGTGCCCACCGTTCAAGATCCACTCCTGTGGCCGCAGTCACGCTACCAACTCGACCGCGCTCGGGCGTCACCGGTGCGCGAGTGGCCCCGCTCGGGCAGACCGAAAGGGCCAAGCTGCGGCCGTGGCGCGCGGCGCTGCGCTCGTGTCCGGCCCGAGATCCCCGCCTCGCCGGCCGCGGTCCGGTCGACGGGTCAATCGATCAGCTCTCTGATAATCGTGGCCTGTAACCAGGTGCGGTACCTCTCGGCGCTCCAGCTGCGGTGCCGGCGCAGCAGTTGGTACGTATGCGGGGAGCACAGGGCGTAGAGGACGTCGGCGGCGGCGGCCGGGTCCACGTGCGCGCGCAGGGCGCCACGGGCGTGCAGGCTCTCGGTCAAAGCCAGGTAGAGCTGGTGGGTGGCGGACGCGCCGGCGTCGGCGGCCGCGCGCATGTCCGCGTCGGCGCCCGCCGCCTCGACGCTGACCATGATCAGGTCTCCGGCACGCTCCAGCAGCGCGGCCGTGTAGGCCACCAGCTGTTCGATCGCGGCCCTGGGGTCCGCCTGTCGGCGCACGGCGGCGATCTCGGGCCGGTCGGCCACCCGCACAGGCTGCTCGTCGCCCACGGTCGCGACCGCGAGGGCGTGCGCGAACAGCGCCGCCTTGGTCGGGAACGCGTCGTACAGTGTCCGCTCGCCGACCCCGGCCGCGGCGGCGATCTGGCGCAGCGTGGTGGCGGTGTAGCCCTGCTGCACGAAGAGGCGCGCGGCGGCGGCCCGGATGCGGGCGCGGGTCGCGGCCGCGGCGGCGGCACGCGCCGGGGAACGGTACGCCCGCTTGACGGAGTCGGCCATGGGACGCATCCTACC
>JBOHCW010000062.1:0-3736 GCA_050725375.1 Actinocrinis sp.
TCCAGCGCGCCGGTACGCCGTGCAGCGCCGCGTCGATCTCCCGATAGCGCGCCTGCTGGTCGGGGATATCACGAGTAAAGCACTTGATAGCAAGCCGGCGGCCGCCGGCGGTGTCGGCCGTGAAGACGCCCGCGAAGTTCCCCGAGATCGGCCGCGGCAGCCCGAAGCGGTCGGCACGGATCGTGCAGCCGACCAGCTCAGGATCCGTGAAGCAGCGTTTCGTGTCCTGTAACGCGTCGACGTAGTCACCGCTGGTCGGGAACGTCGTGGTCGTGGTCACGGCGCCTCCGAAGTGCCGCCGCCATCCGCTTCCGGCCCTGGTTCCGCATCCAGCTCTGGTTCCGCTCCCGGCTCTGGTTGCGCATCCGCCTCGGCCGCCGCCCGGCCCGCATCGACACGGTCCAGACGGCAGCGCACGATCGTCACGTCGTCGTTGCGGATCAGCCTGCGCGCCCGCAGTTCGTCGAGCCAGGCAGTCTGATCATCGAACGCTGCGTCGATCTGTCGCCACGGACGTCCGTCGACCGCGTCCTGGGCCAGGAACCACTGCGATGCCGCGTCAGTGGCGAGATAGAACACGTCGCCCGGCAACCAGGTGCCGCGCCGTGTCAGGGTCCGGCGTTCGATCAGGTCGCGGTCCGGATTCCGTGTCCCCGCCAAGTCCGGCGACGTATCGAAGTCCTCTGGCGACGCTAACGGGAACGCCGCGACCAGTCTTTCGCCACGCACCTGGAACGCGCACGAGTCACCGAGCGCGGCGGCCGTCCACACGCCGCCGCCGGAGTAGACGGGTCCTGATGCGCGCCGTAGTGAGACGCCGAGCACAGTCGCGTACGCACCCTGTTCCAGCTTCGGCTCCTCGTACCAGGCGATCGGCCGGCCGGCTTTCTCCCGCCGTCGCACATAACGGCCCAGATAGCCAGGCCAGCGCGCCGCGGTCTCGCAGATACGCTGCGCGAACAGCGCGTCGTCCATGTCCGCGCCGGACAACGCGCCGATGCCCCTGACCAGCATGTTCGCCCACGCCCCGGCCAACAGGCTCTCCGAGGCGCCGTCCGCCACCGCGACCGTGCAGCCCTCGACGGCCGACGGCGCGCCGCGCGGCACCCACCAGGCGTCTTCGTACTCGGATTCGCTCGACCCGGCCTTCGGCGCGCTCAGCACCGCGCAGCTCGGCCGCACGTCCCGCACGTGGGCCGAGCCGCCGCGGCGACCCGCGGGGCGCCCGCCCTCAACGTAGGTCGGTCGCACGGGTGCCGATGTCGAGGAACTGGACGACCGAGGTGATGTCGGCGTTGAACACGAAGCCCCGACCGCCGTCCGGGACCGCAATACCCTGAGTCGTCGCGTATGAGCGCATGTGCGGCGGCAGCGCCGAGGACATGGTGAACAGCAGCCGCGCGAAGTCGTCCGGCAATCCGGCCTCCTGCGCCGGGAACACCACCGGCGCCGCCTGTCCGCCGCTGACGTGCAGGTTGAACAGCAGCACCTGGCCGTCCGCGGTGCCGAGGGACCGCAGCTTCGCCGCGTGGTCGGACGGGTCGCCGTCCGTCGACTCGCCGTCGGTCAGATTGATCACGATCGGCGGGAAGCTGCCCGGCCGCTCGCCGACCCATCCCTCGACCAGCCCGACCGCCGAAGCAAAGGCCTGCGACATCGGCGTGCCACCGTTCGCCGCCGGATCGACCCACACCGGGAAGCGCGCGCCGGTCTCGACCAGGCCGCCCGCGCCGTCCGGCACCTTCTTCATCCGCTCCTCGACCCGCAGCGGGTTGTCCGCCACCTGGCTGAGCGGCACCAGATCACGCCCGGCGAGCGCCCCGCCGTAAGCGGATCCGACCCGTGCGCCGTACCCGATGACCGCGACGTGGAAGTAGTCGCGCACGCCCTCTTCCTTGGCGCACTTGAGCGACAGCTCGAACAACAGCCGGTTCAGCGCGTCGGCTACGGCATCGGCCTTACGCCGCGCCGCGTCCCCCGTTCCAGCGCCGACGCCACCCCCGGACCCGGCCACGGCCGTGATCGGGTCCTGCATCGAGGTCGACTGGTCGAGCAGGAAGACGAAGCAGGTCGGATTGGCCCGGCTGATCTCCACGGAATACGCCATCCGGCGCCCCCTCCGGTCAGCAGTCGTACGACGTACCTGGCGAGGTACTTGGCAAGCTTCGATGCTAACCCCGCCGCCGCGCCGCCGTCGGGGAAAGCGGTACACCTCAACGCTTTCTCCGAGGTCGCGCGCACCAAACCAGCCAAGGCGCACGGAAGCGCTGCGCCGTCCGGCCGCGGCGGGGACCAGCTCACCGAGCCAGGCGCCGGTTGAGCTCCTTACTCACGCGCAACACGCGTTCGAGGACTTGATCTCGCTCAACGCTCGGCTCACCGGTCAACGGCGACACACTGCCGTCCTCAACTCTCACCCTCTCGCCCTCGCGCTGCGATACCTCGGATGTTCCCTTTCGCCCAAACGGCTCGCCCATACGGTCAATGATTCCCGTTACGCCATGACGGCGTGGGCGAAATGGATGTCTGCAAGAGGGTGGTCAGTCCCGTTTCACTGTGCCGTTCCAGGTGTATGAGACAAATCGAACATACCGATTGCCAGACTTCCCAGCAGCGAGGACATGCTCGAAGCTAAGGTCACTGGTCGATCGAGGGAGTCAGCATGACAGCGGTGGCCCGCCGGATGTGGCTGCGGTTCGAGCCGTACCACGATGTCACCTACTTCACCCCGGACTCGCGCGCCGCGACTGACGCGCTCGGCTGCCGTGGCGGGTGGATGGGCTACTTCGGCATGCGCGCGGCACCGCTCGGCGCGGCGTCGGCGGAACAGGTTACGTCAGCCTTCTACAACTTCCACCCCGCGCGGATCCACCGCGCGCTGCCGGACGCCTGGGCCATCGCGACGCCGGAGGCGTTTCTGGCCACCCGCCTCGCCATCGTGGACCGCGCACTGCGCCGACTGCTCGGGCCGGACGTGCTCGGCGGTGCGGCCGTCGCGGAAGCCGCGGAACTGGCCACGGCCGCGGCCGGAAACGCGCCCACCGCCGGCCGGCCGCTGGCCGCCGCCAACGCCCGTCTGCCCTGGCCGGAACAGCCACATCTGGCACTTTGGCAGGCCACGACGATACTGCGCGAGTCGCGCGGTGACGGTCACGTGGCCGCCCTGATCACCGCTGAGCTCGATCCCTGCGAGACATTGGTCTGTTTCGCCGCCGACACCGGACTCGACGCCGCGTACATGCGGCAGGCCCGCGGCTGGTCGAGCGCGGAGTGGGACAGCGCGGCGCAGCGGCTGCAGGAGCGCGGCCTGCTCGACGTGACCGGAGCGCTCACGAACGAGGGACGGACGCTGCGGCAATGGGTGGAAGAGCGCACCGACCTTGCCGCGACGGCCCCGTGGCGTGCCCTCGGCGACACACGCACGAGCCGACTGGCCGACCTGCTCGAACCGCTGGCACTCGCCGTGGGTGAGAACAATGAGGCGATGCGCGTGAACCCGATGGCGCTGTCCGTCGCCTCCATCCACACAAGCTGATTCACCCGCCGCCAGCCACCCGGCCATCGGTTTCGAACGCGGACCGCCGGCGCGCAAGGAGGCGCGCGCCGACGGCCACGTTCGCATTAGCGGCGGATGACGGCCTCGAACGCGTCGGCGATCTGCTGATAGCCGGCCTTGTTCGCGTGGATGTTCGGGCCGACGGGTTGCGGCGCGCACATCCACGTCCACTGACAGATC